>JAHDWY010000046.1:12812-13267 GCA_023384315.1 Candidatus Hydrogenedentota bacterium
CTGAGAGAACGTCTCCGCCACGCCGGTCCCACGCAGGCCGCCAGATTCACGAGAGCATCCATGGCCGCCGCTGCGGTTCAGGGCTATCGGGAAGCATTGCGCGGCCACTGATCGCGGCCTTTATACCCCCAACATCTTGAGCGCTTACGTTTCATCCTGCGTCGCTTGTGTCAGTCATCCACCACCTTTCGGTCGCCTTTCGAGGAGATATCTGCCTCAACTCCGAATCGAGTCCTTCCTGAACCGTGAAAAGTGGTCCGGCTTAACTTCCTATTTGGAAATGGTTGTTGGAGTTTAGTTGAGAATAATTTGATTCTTGTCTATAATTTACTTGTCGGGTTTGCTGTGCTTTACGAGAGACACAATATGTTGTATATTGGGGTATTGAGAATGGGCCATGTTGGTGTGTCGTTCGCGGCGACAGATTCATTGCCCCGAAACAGATTCAAGTACAC
>JAHDWY010000869.1 GCA_023384315.1 Candidatus Hydrogenedentota bacterium
CACGAATCTGCGAACATCTGCGCAATCTGCGGACAAAATCTAGCATTCGTTTCTTACCAATCGGTGTGATTCTGTGCAATCAGTGGACGCCCTGTTAACCGATCCCCGAGAAATCGTCTCGTTCCCAATTGCCCGGTCCGTCGTCAATCGGTATCATCGTGGTACAGGATCCTCTTGGCATGCAATAAAGGGAAAGACCGATGAAATCACTGCTTCGTGACCATCGATGCGCACACGTTCTAGTTCTTCTTGGATTCATCGCGACCTCTTGCGCCTTCGCGCAGGATTCCGATCTCACGCTGGACCAACTCCGCGCCGCGCGGAAGGAGGCCGCGCACCAGCCCCGCCGCATCATCATGAACAACGACGGCAACGACGCCCGCACGACGGACCAGGACCACACGGTCGAGAATTTCCTCGCGAACCGGACCACGCCCTTGGCCGGATCACAGGTGGACGCGATCTTCTACTGCACGGGCGTGTTCAACCTCTACACCCACGCGAGCAAGGAAACGGAACTGCGCGGGCACGGCGACCGGGAAGCGCTGGACTGGGCCTGGGAACTGACAAAGCAAGGCACGGACTCGCTGACGGAGATCATCCGATTCTGCCACGCTAACGACAAGGAAGCCTTCTGGTCCATGCGCATGAACGACACCCACGACTCGGCCGACGACGCGCTGTTGTGTCAGTGGAAGCAGGATCACCCGGAGTACCTGATGGGGGGGAAGGGGGAGAAGTTCCCCCACGGCGGCGGGCGCTGGTCCGCGGTCAACTACGGCCTGCCCGAAGTGCGCGACAAGGTCTTCCGCATTTTCGCCGACGTGTGTGCGCGCTACGACGTGGACGGCATCGAACTGGATTTCTTCCGGCACCCGATCTACTTCAGACCCCAGATGTCCGGCGAACCCGTCACGCAGGAGCACTGCGACCAGATGACCGACCTCATCCGCCGCGTGCGCATCATGACCGAAGTGATCGGCACACAACGCGGGCGTCCCATCCTCATCGCTATCCGCGTTCCCGATTCATTGGGCTACGCCAAGGGCATCGGGCTCGACTGGGAAACCTGGTTGAAAGAAGACCTCGTCGACATCGTGTCGCTCACCGGCTATTTCCACCTCGAACCCTGGGAAAACATGGTTGCGATCGGCAAGCAGTACGACGTGCCCGTCTACGCCTGCCTCAGCGGATCCCGCATCGTCTCCGCGTCCAACCCCGAGGGGAGCCGTCCCGACAGCCGGGCCCTCTGGCAGGCCGAGGCCCGCGCCGCGCTGGAAGCCGGCGTCAGCGGGATCTACACCTTCAACCTCTTCGACCCCAGGAGTCCCCTCTTCCGCGAAATGGGCAGCCTCGACACACTCCCAAAGAGCGATGCACCCTACCAGCAGATCACCGGCGACCCGAAAACTATGGACCGTTGGCTCAAAGGCGGGAGCGGTTTCCTCAAACTACCCCAGTAGTTGCGACTGCGACGTCGTATCCCAAATCCCATTGCTTTTCTAGCGGCTTTCTTGTATCGTTTGAGTACTAGGCCACTGGGTTTCGGGGGAGCGCGAACCCGGGCCGGTGGAAGGACGCAATCAAAATCACCCGGGCGTGGGAGAAACGACTATGGCGACGAAAAAAGGCAGCGGACTTCAACAACTCCTTGACATGGCCGGTACATTCGTCGAGGTACTGCGCGGCATTTGGGTTGTCTTGGTTTGGGTTGGGTTTGTGGTTGT
>JAHDWY010000047.1:0-5713 GCA_023384315.1 Candidatus Hydrogenedentota bacterium
CCGCCGGGAAAGCTTCAACTCGCCGTCGCAGTCTATCTGCATGGCGGTCCTCGGCTTCGTCGAACCGTTCACGTCGAACTTTTGCCGGACCAGACTCTGGTCCAAGATATTGTCGTGACCGTCCCCCTGTCATTGGTCCATGGACGAGTGCTAGGAATCCCGGCAGACTGCACGGCAACGGCCTGGCTGCTTCCCGGCACCCACCGTCCTACCGGGGAAAAGTTCGACGCACAAGTTACCGATTCACAAGAAATTCTTCCAGACGGCAAGATCGAGTTTACCGCAGTTGAACCCGGGCACTACACGATACTCGTCGCCGGGTACCCCAAGGGCCCAGAGAGTACGGGCAAGAGAGGGCGTCCAGGAATGGCTGTTGCCACGTCCGGTGGACGCGCATCCAAATGGTTTGATCTTGATTTCTCAAACGATTTTGAACGCATGCAGACGTGGCACTTGGACGCGTATCCCTGGGTGGCAACGGTCAACGTGGATGTCCAAGATGGGCAGAAGACGGAAGTGGAAATCAGCCTGTAGCTGTTCTCTTGGGCTTGTCGACGAGCGGGTGCCGCTTACCGCAGCACCCGGTTTCGGGCGCGTTCGTAGGTGATCCAGAAACGGCGGAGGCGATCTTCGGTGCGCTCGTCGAACTTTGCGTTGGCGTAGGCGGAGCGGACGTAGAGGTCGGTGAGTTCGTAGGCTTCTTCCCGGAGGGAGTTGAGTTCCACCGGGAAGGCTTCGATGAACTCGTTGGGAGTCTGATCGATGCGGCGGGGGACGCCGAGGTCGTAGGCGAGCGCGCAGAGGGCGTCGTAACAGCGCTCGATGCGTTGCTCGGTGTTTAATGCCGGGCCCTGCGCCATGGGATTCTCGATGCGCGCGCAGGTCGCGATGCTCCGGTCGACGCGAATGCGTTTCCGACGGAGCTTCGGGAGTTCGGGCATACGGGTGATGCGTTCGAGAAACGCGTCGAGGGCATTGAAAAATCGAACCACGAAGCGCGGATAGCGATCCCGGTTGCGTCCGATGCGAACAGCGATGGCCCCGGCAGCGCGCAGTAACCCGTACAGGAAGAAGAGTCCGAAACACAGCAAGACGCCGTAGCCGATGAAATCGACGACGTGGTTCTGTTGGATCACATCAACGGCCGGCGACACGACAGACTGCAATTGGAAGGTCGATCCCCGGTTCCACGGGTCGTACTCGTGCTCGGCCACGTGCGCGATGGGCGGCAAGGAGGGTCCGGGAATAACCGCCGCCGCGAACAGCACCATGAGCACCATCACGGAGCCTAGCCCAATCCAGAAGGTTCCCAAGCGTCCAGGCAGTTTCACGCGGCGGGCGCGGAAATACTCGCGCAAGCCGGACAGGCTTGACAGCATGAGCAGCGACAATGCGGCGATTGTGTAACATGCGATGTAGACATGCCCCGCCAGGAGCATGGGCGGGCCGCCGTGCTGGATAACGCGCTGTCCCAACGCGAAGGCGATCATAACCGGGATCGAGAAATAGAAGATCGAGATACCCGGATGCCGCTTGGAAAGCCGCTCCGTCGGATCGAGTATGGGCTTGGACCGCTTCTTCTCCGGCTTCTTCCATTCCGTAGGGTCGATGGCGTCAAGGGTTGCATCCGACAAACTCGGCGCCGGTTTGCGCTCGACGGCTTCCTTGAAGCGCCGTGCGGTCCCGGTGAGGATGCCGATGTCCCCGGCCGTGCGGTTCTCGTCGACGCAGCATTCGTGCGTCAGCCGGTTCACCAGCCACCAGACAAAGATCACGACGGTCATATTGAAACCAAGCGCCACGCCGGGCTGCCCCATGAACCGCGCGGCGACCGATCCGACTTCGTAGGCCGTTGTCGTGGCGAGCGTGTACAGGCCAATGGCCAGCGCGAGACCGACGATGTACATGATGGACTCGTCTTTGCCGTCGCGGGCAATGAGCCGGTTTAACGCTACCACGCCAAGCACGAAGCAGAACGCGACGAATCGGATGTTTCTGTCATGGACCTCCGTGTAGACGAAGCGAACGTCGAGCAAAAAGAACACAACAGCCGTCACCATGATGAGAATCATGAGCGGTGTCAGGAAGTCGAGCAACAGGTCCGTGCCCGAACGCCGCTGGTAGGGCTTAGGCGCGCCGGATCCGACCACGCCTTTCAGCGATTGAAAATCGGTCGCGACCGGCGCCTTCTCCTTGCGCTTCGTCGCGGCGGCTTCTTCCGCCAGCGAGGCAAACTCCTCCGCTTCCGCGGCCATGAGCGAGGCGAAGTCGGTGCCGGACTCTTGCCGCTGGCCGTGTTTCTTACCGTCCGATTCGGGCGGGCGAAATCTCGTGGAGTTGCCGTTCATGTTCGATGTGGATGCAGTTGATCTCGTGGTTCAATAATAGACCTGCCGCCTTCTCGTAGGCAGCGGCGTTCTTGATAAGGAATACCGTCACCGCGAATCCCGCCAGCTTCATCTGGCCGAGAATCAGGGCGAAATCTTCAGTCACCTGCGGCACGATCGGCAATAGCGCCGCATCGCGCGGCAGCCGGTTGTAGGCCGAAAGTATCAGTTGTCCCGCGTCGAGTCCGTCGGTCGGGAGCACGCGCGCGAGGTTTTCCACGATCATCAATGCCTGCACGGGGCTGCGCCGCGTGGGCACGGTGAGCGGGCTGAGCCGGTCGGACTCCCCCTCCCCCACCACGTTCCCTTCCGCGTCGCCCCGCGACAGGGATTGCCGCGATTCGACCTCGTACCTGGCGACTTCCGCCGCGTCCCGCGAATTGGTCAGAAGCCCAACCTGTTCGCCGGAGGCCTGGAGCAGGTAGGCGATGGACGCTGCGGTGGTAATCGCCAGTTCCATGCGCTCCTCCCCATCTTCGCCCTGGTACCAGGCGCTGAACAGATCGAGGATGACCGTGCCGCCGAGGACGTTTGACGGTTCCGTTTGCTTGACGAAGAGTTCGCCCGTGCGCGCGGAGGCTTTCCAATGGATGCGGTTCATGGGGTCGCCCTGCACGTACTCGCGCAAACCGGAGATGCGCGTCGGATCTCCGTAGACGCGATTGCTGATCCGCACCGGCCCCTGCGGACGCCGCGCGCCGATGTTGAAGGTGTCGATGTAGGCCACGGTCGGCAACACGGAGACGTAATGCTGCTGCTCGCCCGTGCGGAAACGCTTCTGGAGTCCGAAGAGATCGCCCGACTCCATGAGGAGCGGCCCGATGCGGTGGTACCCGCGCCGCGGGCAGGTCAACGTATAACGCAAGGTGACCGAGCGCCCGGGCATCAGCACCGCGAGCCGGGTGTTGTCGCCCATGCGCGCGAAATCGGACGGCACGAGGTCTTCGATAAAGATCCACGGAATCGGCCAGCCGCGCCGGTTCGTGAGCACGACCTCCACGTCGGTCTCTTCGCCCTGCTGAAGCGTGGTCTGCGTAATGGACCGCGTGCAATCCAACCCGGAGAGCCAGGCCATGGACGAAAAATTTGCCAGCGCGACCAACAGCAAGAACGCGTAGACTGCGAAGGCCATGTACGGTGCCTGGATGAGAAACGCGATGCCCAGCGCAACGCCGGCCACGATGAACCAGAACGCGTTTTTCCGGAAAGTTTCAGTCATGGGATAACGATAGCCCTTGGGGAGTACGGCACGCAATGCTCCATGTCGGGGACCGAAACGCTGTTTGATTCACTTGTGATCGTCTGCTTCGAACAACCAGGCAAAATGGCCCCGACCACCGAGCAATTGCTCTTGCACGGCCTGCTCCCTCCCCGTCCACGGGGAGGGTCGGGGAGGGGGTCTTGCCTTCGTGATTCGGCATCGTATGAAATCCCCGACCTCGAAGGCTGCGCAACTTCCGCTTCTCACACATTGCATCTGTGCGGACACTTAAGGATGACAACGAACCTTGGTGTAGGTCACACTGGAACCGTGGGAAACGATAACAATGAGTGACTCCGAACTGATTAGCGCGATTCTGCGCGGGCAAACGACCCTCTTCGAGAAACTCGTGGACCGCTATCTGCCGCTGGTGCGGGGCGTGTGCGCGAGCCGCTTTCGCGATCCCGCGACGGTGGACGACCTGACGCAGGACACGTTTATCACCGGGTTCCGCAACTTGAACAAGCTGCGGAACCCGGCGCGATTCGGTCCCTGGCTGGCGACGATCGCGCGGAACACCTGCACCTCCCACCTCCGTAGCGTAACGCGCCGCTCAGCCATGGTGGAACGCGCGGCGAAGGAGCCAAACGGCCGCGCCGAATCGCCGGAAGCCATCGCCCAACGCCGCGAGTTGTACGCGTGGGTACACCGCGCCATCGACAAGTTGCCGGACAAAACGCGCGAAGCCATGGTGTTGCACTACGTCGAAGGCCTGTCCACGACCGACGTTGCTGCGCAAACGGGCATTCGAGAATCCGCCGTCCGCAAGCGCCTCCAGTACGGCCGCCAACTTGTCGGTGAAACGCTATGGAAGGAAGTCGAGGCCCAGCGCGCGGCAGCAAAGCCCGATACCGAAACCGCCAAACGTCGCGTCCTCAAGGCACTACCGTTAGCTGCGGCACCGTGGCTCATGGACGGCGGCAAAGCGGCCGCCGCGACGGGTTTGGTTGGCTCGCTCGGGCTGGGCGGTTTGGCCAAGATCGGCCTTGGAGCGGCAATCGTGGTCGCCGGGGCACTGGCGTGGAATGCGTCGCGTGACCGTTCGGAGACCACAAGCGCGGGTGTTTCGCTCGATACGGAAGCGGCCGCCCGTGACGTTTCGTCAGTTCCACCGCCGGCGCAGGAGAACCAAACCGGTTCCGCAGAAGCCGATGCCGGAAGCTCCACCGCGACGGGCGCACTCACCGTGCAGGTCAATCTGAAACGCAAGGACCCGCATCCCGCCGAACGCACCGATTCCGGCGCGGTGGTAAAGCAACTCGTCTACCAACCGCCCATCGACTCGGGCCAAGCCGTGCCGCGTGCCAACGTACGAGTGATTGCTATGCGGTTTGACGCGACGCGAATTGAAAGCCTTTTCGCCCGCACCGAAGTCGATCCCGAGCTTGCGAAGCGCGTCGTGAATGCCATATCCGCTATCTATGAGTCGCGCCTGGGAATGATCCATGGGGCCGCTTCTGAATCCGAGCGCACGAACGCCGCGTTGATCATGGCCGAGTCCGGCGTCTCAGAAGCGGACATGCAAGACGCGATGAACCAACTTGAACAGGCCCTGAGCGAATCCGGAAACCCCAACGAAAGTATTATGGGTCTCCTGTTCGCGCCCGATCCGCAATCGGAATGGGTCGAGGAAGCCACAGACGATAACGGCAGCCTGACCATCTCGGGACTTGCGCCGGGCCGGTACTTCGTCGCGGCGCGCGACCCGCGAGTCGCGCACGAGTGGCCCGCGCCGAAGCCGGACGACGTTTCCGTGTTGCAGTCGATGGACACAACAGGGACGGGCATGATGGAAACCGCAATCGGGGACATCGAACCGCAACAAGTAACCGTCCTGATCGACGACGAGCGAAGCCGGTTCACAGGAACTGTGGTTGACAAAGCAACGGGTGACCCCATTGAAAAGGCCCGCGTCGAGGTGGTGTCGCTGGATGTTCCTGGCGAAGAGGACTACACGCACACGAATGCCGACGGCCAATACTGGATCACGCCCAATCGCGTCGGGTACGGAACGCTCCATGTGCGCGTCACGGCGGACAATTACCAACCGGTCGAGTTTTCGCAG
>JAHDWY010000047.1:5723-13177 GCA_023384315.1 Candidatus Hydrogenedentota bacterium
GCGTTCAAACGGAACCCCACTCCGTCGAGCTAACGACACAGTCGCTCGTCTGCGGATCGGTAACCACCTTCGACGGGAAGCCGGCAGCGGACGTCAGCATCCTGCGATGGAGTGGCGATTCCGGCCGCGGTGCGGCGACGACCGACGCCGACGGACGGTACTGTCTCGGGCACGACGGCGGGCCGGTCACGCTCAGCGCGAGCGTCGGCAAATTGTGGACAGAACGCATCACACTCCATTTGTCGCCCCACGAAACGGGAACGGCAGATTTCGTGCTGCCCCCTGCCGGATCCATTCTCCTGAACGTAACCAACGCATCGGGTGAACCGGTCACGACGTTGCAGGATGTGAACGTGATTGACCTTGCCACGGGCCGCAGGACCAACCAATACTCCGAGTTGTCTTCCGGGGACGGCGTGTATCAACTCCACTATATCGAGGCGGGCGACTATCACCTTGACGCGCGCGTCGAGGGACTGGACGCACTCGAACTGGATCGTGTGAAAGTCGCGGTCGGCCAATCCGCGGGCCCGCATTACGTCCGGCTGGAACCGGAGCAAACAGACCTGACCATCCGGCTCGAGGACGCGGACGGGTCGCCGCAGGCGAACTACTATTTCAATCTCTACCGAATCCTCGCGTGGGACGACGGCATGGGAAGCCACGGCGAGAATACCGATCAGATCGCGAACGTCCGCACGAACGCCAAGGGACAATACGCGTTTGCCGGGCTTGCCACGGGACTGTACCGTGCAGACCGGGGCTCGTCCAGCGGACAAGTCGAGGTGCCGCACGCCGGATTATTCGTCGTGCGCGAAGAAGGCGGCCCCAAACCCGATAAGCCATCATCTCATTCTTTGTTTCTCGGTACGGCTCCCTACCGGATTGAAGGTGGTCAGAAAGTCCCCGTCCACGGTGACGGCGCCAAGACCTACGTCGTCCCCTTGTCCTCCGCGGAGAACAGCGATCTCCAGTCGCATCTCATGAGCGGTACCGTAGTAAGTGAACCGGGCCCCTATCTACTGATTTTCGTGAATCCGGGATACACGGCAGGGATCAAACAGGTCGAGGTCGCCGAATCGGACTTTGAAACGTATAAGCAAAAACAACTCCTAATGGAAGTGGAAATCGAGGAAAGCGGAATCGTCGAAGGCGCCCTGGTAGACGCCGACGGCATGCCGGTGGCCAACCATGAGATCGGCGTCTTGCCGGTGGCCCTGTGGGAACTCGCGCGGATCAGCAACATACACGTGACCCACTGGATGAACCTCGCAACCAGCCTCGCCCAAGGCGCACAGACGGACGAGACTGGCGCATTTACGATCAACCACCTGCCGACGGGAACCTACGTGGTCGGCGTCTCAGGCGACGCGGTCTCGCAGCCGATTGAAGTCGTGGCAGGCCACGTCACCGGCCCGGTAGTGATCGTGGATGCGGAGTCGTAATTCGTGATCCGCAAACCGAAGCTAGTGTAGTGATTTCGAGTTTCGTTCAATAGTTCCAATCTGGTATCTGAGGGAACATCCCCCTAAATCCCCCTTCAAAGGGGGACTCTGAGCAACAAGTCACACAAGATCTTTGAGAAGGAACTTAGTACGAGCCAGACGACCGCGACAAAGTAATTGAGTCGTATCTGGAACTTTGTAGGACCCAAAAGAACATCCCCCTTGATCCCCCTGTAAATGGGGAATTGTGCGTAACTATTGCTGTTGGTGGATATTGGCGACGTTCTCCGATCCTGGGCATTGGCTGCAACAAAACATACCGCGAAGCGGTGTGCACCTCTTTCCCCCTTTGAAGGGGGATCAAGGGGGATGTTCTTCTCATTCTCTCACGTCGCTCGGCGCGTGAAGCGAAGCAAGCCTCGGAATTGTAACCCCGGCGCTGGAAAAGCGCGGCCGATCCGAATACCATGGGCGCCATGTTTGCATTTCTGCGAGGGACGGTTGTCCGCAAAGGGCTTACCCACATCGAACTCGACGTCAACAGCGTCGGGTATCAGGTCTTTGTGTCGGACCGGGTGCACCGGAAACTGGTGCCGGAATCCCACGCGACGCTGCTTACGTACTGCTACATCCGCGAGGACGCCTTCAACATCTACGGCTTCCTCCGGGAAGAAGAGCGGGCCATGTTCACGACGCTGCTGAGCGTCACGGGGGTCGGCCCCAAAGTCGCCCTTGCCGTGTTGTCGGCCATGTCGGTCCAGGAGTTCGGCCGTGCGATCCTGGAAAACGATCTCAACGCCTTCACCAAGGTCAGCGGGATCGGCAAAAAGGGCGCGCAACGCATCATCCTCGAAATGAAAGCCAAGCTGAAGCAGGACGCGGATCTCAACGCGATCCTCGGCGAGGCCGAGGAAGCCTCGCCCGATTCGGACGACGTCATCGCGGCGTTGTGCTCGTTGGGATGCACTATCGGGGAAGCGAAGAAGGCCGCGGCGGCCGCGCGAAAAAAGCTCGGCGACGATGCGAAGGACGAAGACCTCGTTCGTGCGGCGTTGCAGTCCATGGCGAAGGTATAGGAAATGGCGGAAGAAGAAGTACTGGACGGACGGCCCATCGGCGAGGATCGGGAGTACGACGATCGCATACGGCCGGAACGGCTCGATGACTTCCCCGGCCAGGAGGCCATCAAGGAAAAGCTCCGCATATCCATCGCTGCCGCCAAAGCCCGCAGAGAACCCCTGGATCATTTGTTGTTGTCGGGGCCGCCGGGACTGGGCAAGACGACCCTGGCGCGCATCCTCGCGCAGGAAATGGGCGTCGATATCAAATCGACTTCCGGCCCGGTGATCGAGCGGCAGGCCGACTTGAGCGCGATCCTCACCAGCCTCGAAGAGTTCGACGTGCTTTTCATCGACGAGATCCATCGCCTGAACCATGCTGTCGAAGAGACGCTCTATTCCGCGATGGAAGACTTTGAAGTCGATATCATGCTTGGCAAAGGGCCGACGGCGCGGTCGATGAAGATTGGCTTGAAACCGTTTACGCTGGTCGGCGCGACCACGCGCTCGGGATTGCTCACGCCGCCTTTGCGCGCGCGATTCGGCGACACGTGCCGGTTTGAGTTCTATTCCCCCGAGGAATTAGAGGCTATCGTAACCCGCTCCGCCCGCATACTGGGCGTCGAAATCGATCCCGACGGCGCGCTGGAAATCGCCGCGCGGAGCCGGGGCACGGCGCGCGTGGCCAACCGGCTGCTGCGGCGCGTGCGGGACTATGCGCAAGTCAAAGGCGACGGCACGATTACACAAGCGCAGGCCGATGCGGCGCTTCGGCTACAACGCATCGACGGGCTCGGCCTGGATGACATGGATAAGTCTATCCTCCACACGGTGATCGACAAGTTCGGCGGGGGGCCGGTGGGGCTATCCTCGCTGGCCGTAGCGGTGGGCGAGGAGGCGCAGACCCTCGAAGAGGTTCACGAACCTTACCTCATTCAGATCGGCTTCATGAAGCGTACGCCGCAAGGCCGTGTGGCGACGCCACTTGCGTACAAGCATCTGGGCAAGACCCCTCCCCAGGATCCGCAGTCCCGAATGTTTTGATCGGCAGCTCCTTCCACGCGCATCAATCAGTGCGCATACTTCCTATCTTCCATATAGCAGGGCGTATTTCTTTTGAATAAACGGAACCGGGAACGGGTTACAGGTGTATAATAGAGTAGCGGCAAATCATTCGGTAAACCTTTCCCATGCGGTTGGTGTCTTAGACAGCAGTAAGGGACGCAAGGCCAGTTGTTGCGGGGTCGCTCGGAGTACATGGAACCCGCAACCCACCGTAGGGGATAGTACGTTGAAAGGGATACGCTGCAACCTCAGTCTGTTCGGGGTTTCCGGCGCCAACGTCGGAGTAGGATTGATGAACACGCAAACACAGCAACAGGAAGCGCGCAGGCATCGCCGCCATCGGGTCGCGGTGTGTGCGTGGCTCGACTTCCACCACGAAAAAACGACGCGGGGAACCGTCTCGGAAGACCTTTCGTTGGAAGGGGCGCGCTTCAGCAGCATGCGCCCGGTCAACGTCGGCGACGGGGTGCTGATCCGGATGCAGTTGGGTCGCACGGTTGGCGCGATCGAGTGTAAGGGACGCGTCTGCTGGACCGCCAGCCAGCCAAATCGGCTGCACACCTTCGGCGTACGCTTTGTGGACCTATCGGAAGATGAGCGGGGTACCCTGTCGACGTATTTCGACGGCAACCTTCACCCCAGAGTGTGCGCCGCGGTCTAGGCCGGCGTCCACACGCGCAAAACCCAAACTCGCTCCTCACCCCTCCTGTCATTACCCACGTGACAGTAGTGGTTAGGCGCCTTCCCAGACCCGGAGGGCGCCTTTCCAATTCTCTTTCCACTTACCCGTATGGACGGCATGGACGCTATGGACCGATTGTATGTCTTATTCCTTCGTCCATCTCGTCCATACAGTCTCTCTGTGTTTTAGCGAACCATTTTCGAACGCGCCACGCTATGCGATGGGCGGGATTCCGGCGAGGCTCTCCTCCCAGGCGGATAGGGCCATGGCAAGCGAGTTGGCTTGACCCGGCACGTCGAGCATGCGGTTGGCCTGTTCGCCAGGGTCGGCCTCCAAGTTATACAGCGATGTGGAATCGGGCGTGATGAGCAATTTCCACGGGCCTTGGCGAACCGCCTTCTGGCCCTGCTCCCCGGGGGTGCGCCAGAATAGCGTACGGTCCGGCAGCGCGGCACCCGTCATGAGCAGAGGTGCCAGACTGATACCGTCCATGGGGATTCGGGTCCAGGCTTTGCGTCCGCCGAGGTCAACGAGGGTTGGGAAAATGTCCATGGTCATGGCGGTCTGATTCGTCACGCCCGGAGCGATCTTGCCCGGCCACCACGCGATGGCTGGGACGCGATGTCCGCCCTCCCAGAGCGTGCCTTTGGTGCCGGTGAATGGGGCATTGGACCCGGGCGCGGTCGCGCCGTTGTCGGAGCAGAAGAAGACGAACGTGTTTTCCAAACTCCCCGTGCGCTGCAAGGCGTCCATGATCTTGCCGACGCTTTCGTCGAGCGCTTCCACCATCTCCCGATAGGGACGGGCAGCATCGGTCCGGTCCGGACGGCCTTCGTCAGGGGTACCCTCAACGCGCTCGGCGGGATCGGTCCTCCCCTGGAAGGGGGCATGGGGCGCCTCGTGGGCAACGTAGAGACAGAAAGGTTCGGGACCGGTGTGGGATTCGATGAAATCCACGGCGCTCTGCGTAATCAAATCCGTCGAATAGCCTTCGGCCCGCAATGGCTCATCGTTGGACCACCAGTCGTGAGCGCCGGAATTGTCGATGTGCGAGTGGTAGTCGATGTTGCCGCTGAGGTAGCCCTTGAACTCGCTGAAGCCCTGCTGGGTCGGACGGAACGGCTCGGGATATCCGAGGTGCCATTTGCCGGTCATGGCGGATTTGTACCCCGTTTCCTGGAGCATCTCGGCGAACGTGACCGCCTTGGGCGGCAGCCCCGGCTTGTCGCGATGATCTCCAGGAGTAAGCACATGCTCGATGCCCCAGCGCTGAGGATAGAATCCGGTCAGCAGCGATGCGCGCGTGGGACTGCACACCGCGCCGTTGGAATGAAAGTCGGTGAAGCGTAACCCCGCCGCGGCGAGGGCATCGATGTTGGGCGTCGAGATCGCCGTGTTGCCGTAGCACCCGAGATCGCCGTAGCCCAGGTCGTCGGCGAGGATGATCACCACGTTCGGCGAACCCGGAAGCAATGCAGGCGCCGCCATCCCCGATACCGCAGACCACAACCCCACGCCGCCCAGCCCGGCGGCGCGCAAAAATTCGCGCCGGTCCATAACTCGCACCCCCTCTATGTGCGTGCCATCATAGCAGATCTTGGAAAAGAAGACAGGGCTGAGGCCAGTATCTAGTATTACCTAAAAAGCGTCTCAAACCGGCGGGTATACCGTTCCGCGATGGCGGGGGAATGGATGATGAGGACGTTTTCGTCGTTGCTGTCTTCGGCGTTGTTGCTGAAGTTGTAGCTGCCGGTGATGACGGTTTCGGTGTCGATAATGATGACTTTGTTGTGCATGGCGTGGGGGTTCCGGTCGAGGCGGATCGCGGCGCCGTGCCGGGCGAGGAATTCGTCGTCGGTGTAGCTGGACCCCGCGTTGCGGGTCTCGAAGATGCCGCGCACTGCGACGCCGGTTTCGATGCGGCCCGCCATGGCCTTGGCGATGTCGTCGGAGGTGAAGGAGAAGGCCATGAAGTCGATGGTACGACCGGCGTCGCCGATCTCGTCGAGGATTTCGCGGCGGACCTGGTCCTCGGGCGCGAAGTAGGTCTCGAAGGTCACGCCGTCGAGCACGACCACAGGATGAGGCGCGCCACGGGGCGACCGGGGACCAAACTGCTGGCCGGCGAACATTTCGTTGAACTCGCCGGTGAAATTCGCCGCGAGCTCGGGGGACGCGACGACGATGGCGTTGTTGTCATTGCGGAAGAGGCCGTTCTCGGTGATGTTGGTGGAGCCGGTCCAGACGGTCGTGCCGTCGATGATGCAGAACTTGTCGTGCATGAAGGCGCTGCGTTGGTCGAAGACGACGGGGATACCGGCGGCGATGCAGTGCTGGATGGCCTCGCCCTCGTCGTAGTCGGAATCGGAGACGATCCGGACCATCACGCCCGCATGGTGTTTTCGGATGAGCGCCTGCGCCGCGTCCATCCATTCGAGTTCGTAGAAGGCGCAAAAGATACTCGTTTGGGCGGAGTCCAGCAAGAAGAGGAACTGGTCGTCCATATCGTTCGTAGCGACTCGAGACGCGGGCGCGAAGTAGACGGCGATATGTTCCGTGACGCGGCCGCCGGGGGCGTCCGGAGTGTGGCGCGCGCGTTGAAAGGCGCGGCCGGTGGTTTCGGCGAAGTCGCGGCTAAGCCGCCGCAAATCGACGCCGGATCGCGCAATCACGATGGCGACAAGCACGATCGCCACGACGAATGCGATGGCGACCAGCCTCTTGCGCGGGCGTCTTGGTTTTCTAGGTCTCCTGCTCACGACCGCGCATTATGGCCAAATCGAAGGTGCGGGCCAAACCCGGAACGTGCTTCCCGTCCCGCAATCTCCATCCCCAATTCGTAATTCGTAATTCCAAACTGCAACTTCCCAGACTATATCTATAGGGAGTGTTTTGCCCATGCCAATCACCCAAGCCATCGCCGCACGTTACTTCGCGACCCGCGCGAGGTCCTCGTCCTCGTGGGAAACGGAGACTCTTGGAACGGAAATCCGCAATCGCCACCCCCTTGAATCGACAAAATGGTATGCGGGGTGCACCCTGTTTCACCAGAGAACGGGTTTGCGCCCGAGCCCAGTGTAACTACATGTTCAACCGCAGGTTAGGATCTATACCGCCCCGCGCATCGAAGGCGCCGCACCCTGAGTACACCCCCTCATATATTGGATTTTGTCTTCTGAAGAAATGCGCTACTTTGGAAGGCAG
>JAHDWY010000899.1 GCA_023384315.1 Candidatus Hydrogenedentota bacterium
TCCGGGGCTGTTACCGCGATGGGTGGCCTTTCGAGATCGGGACGGGTTGCCTGGGGTTACAACTTTCCGGCCGGCCTCCGGCGGAGCCAGGTTCGGGTTCCGGATTTGAATGCGGGGCCGCTGGCGGGCGCTGGGCGCGATCATCGACACTCGCAATGCGCGATGCTGGTTTCAGCCGCTATGCGCGGGCCAAGCGTAGCGCCAGCGAGACGTAGACGGCCGCGACCGCCCATTTCATATAGCGGCCAGCTTTGCCCAAGGGTCCACGACGGAGCCACATACTTACGTGGCCCGCGAAGAGTCCGATCGATCCGAAGATGACGACGACCTGCGCGGTGAAGATGATGCCAAGCAGGACCATCTGCATCCACACCGCGCCGCGTTCGGGGGATGCGAACTGGGGCAGGAAGGCGAGGAAGAACAAGGCGACCTTCGGGTTCAGGAGATTCATCAGCACGCCGCGGAAGTATAAAGCGCGGCCTTCGTCCTCAGTCGGCTCGTGGCTGGGCGCAATCGCTGCGTCGGTCTGTGGAGCGCGAATGGTCTTCCAGGCGAGGTAGAGGAGATAGACGACGCCGGCGATCTTCAAAGTCTGGAATGCGAGTGCGGACGTCCGAAAAACCACCGATACGCCGAGGGCCGCGCCGAGGGTGTGGACGAGACATCCGCTCGCGAGTCCCATTGCGGTGGCGAAGCCAGCGCGCCGACCTTTGGTGACGCCTTGGGTGATCAGAAAGATGATATCGGGACCGGGCGCGAGGGTCAGTACGACGGAGGCGCTGACGAAGAGCACGAGGGTTGGGAGATCAAGCATGCCGGGATTCCCGGAGGCGTGGTCTACACGAGTGCCTTATGGACGGTATGGACTTTATGGACGATACGGACGATCGAAATGAACAGCACGTCATTCTATGAAGCCATGGTAGCGGCCCATGTAATAGGGCAAGAGGTAGAAGGTTCCTTCGTGTTCGGACCAGCCGTCGTCTTCCTTTGCATCGAGCTTAA
The DNA here is from genome assembly GCA_023384315.1 of Candidatus Hydrogenedentota bacterium. Classification (GTDB taxonomy): domain Bacteria; phylum Hydrogenedentota; class Hydrogenedentia; order Hydrogenedentales; family SLHB01; genus JAHDWY01. Next base: position 1,006 of record JAHDWY010000899.1, read on the forward strand.
ACCCGTCGCGGTCCTGGCGGACGTGGCTGCGCTCTTCGATGGGCAGCGCTTTTCGGTCGACTTTTGACCAGCCTACGTCCGGTTCTTGGGTCGGCGTGGGATCGAGTTCCACGTCAAGGCGGTGGCTGTTCTTCATTTCCCAGCCGATGAGTTCGAGCGGCATCTGGCGGAGCGTGTCGAGGCTGTCATCAATCGCGCAGTCGAAGGTGGCGAACCGTTTGGCGTATTGCGCGGCGTAGGGACCCGAATCCGGGAACGCGCCATCAAAGTAGTTCTGCTCGACCAGTGATGCGAAACGTTGTGCGCCTGCGCCGTAGGCGAAGTTCCAGAAGGGGTTTTTCTGACGGCTGATGAACTGCCAGAAGTCCTCAAGACTTTGCCGGTACAGCAGGAGCAACTCGGGGTCGTTCCCGTACTGCATGAGTGGGTAGAAGCAGAGCAGTCCGAGGTTGTTGTCCCAGGGCACGACGTTCGCCGGTGGGAAGGTCGGGCGCGGGATCATCATGTTGATGTGATAGCTGTACTTGTCGCGGAGCATTTTTGCGGTTTCGGCGTACTTCGCGTCGCCGGTAACATGATCGGCCACCGACAGCATGCCGAGCATCATCATCGAGTTAAGTCCGCGTTGCGGCCAGCCGTTTTCGCTGTCCAGGAAATCGGGGCCGAAGCGGCCCCAGCGGGTGGGGGTGCCGTCGTGGTCCACCAGATTAAAATCG
>JAHDWY010000870.1:0-282 GCA_023384315.1 Candidatus Hydrogenedentota bacterium
GACGGCTTGCTGGTGTGCAAGGGCAACCCCATCGGCGTCATGCGCAGCGAGAAACAATACGAGAACTTCATCCTCCACATCGAATGGCGGCACATGGAAGCGGGCGGAAACTCCGGCGTGTTCGTATGGAGCGAGGGAACCGTGCCGGAAGGACGCGACCTCCCCAAAGGGGTCGAGGTCCAAATGCTGGAGCTGGACTGGGTCAACCAGCATCGCGGTGCTGACGGCGAACTTCCGCCTATTGCATACGTGCACGGCGAATTGTTCGGGGCCAACGGCGCG
>JAHDWY010000870.1:292-1714 GCA_023384315.1 Candidatus Hydrogenedentota bacterium
ACATCGAGGTGCGGGCCGGCGAGGTCGTCTCGCTGTTCGGGGCCAACGGCGCGGTGACGGAGCCGGACAACCCGCGCGGCAACCGCAGTAAGTCCATTGAAAACCGGTGCAAAGGCAAGGGCGAGTGGAATGTTTACGACGTCGTGTGCGTAGACGGCGTCATCAAGTTGTCCGTGAACGGCAAGTTCGTCAACGGGATTCGCAACTCATCGGTGAAGAAGGGCTATCTCTGCCTCGAATCCGAAGGCGCCGAGATTCACTTCCGGAACATTCAAATCCTCGAACTCCCGCCTGGTGTGACTTCCGATGCGGAAACGGCGCCGGTCGTCGGAGAATAGCAGTTGCCCTCACACGGAACTGGTTGGTTTGCCGTCGATACCCACGATCGTTCCGCCGTAGAAACGCTCGCACGTGTTTCCGATTTCGAGCAGCAAAGCTCCGTTCGGCTCGATTCCCCTGCAGAGGCCCGTGGACTCCCGGGTCTCAAAGCGAACGGTTACCTCGTGGCCGCGGAGCAGGCACCGCTTCGCCCATGCATCAGGAAGCTCTGGGTCGTCAAAGCGTCGCTCCAGCGTCTGGAGCAGGGCGATTAGCGTTTCCGTCAGGTTCCATCGCTTTCCCGTCAAATCGATCAACGAGACCGCGGTTTGCCGCAGCGCTTCCGGCGCTTCGACCATCGCGTTGTTGACATTCACGCCAATTCCCAACACGAGCCGTGACGTCCCGCACAGTTCGGGCAGGATCCCGCAAATCTTCCGGTTTCCACAAAAGACGTCGTTGGGCCAGCGGATCCCGAACTGAAGTTCCGGATCCCGCGCTTCCAGGGTTTCACACACGGCGACAGCCGTCGCGAGGGCGAAGGTGGGCCACGATTGGGGATTCGCCCGGCGGTTTTCAAGGTCGAGCACGAGCGAAAACGTCAAAGCCCCTGCCGCCGACCACCACACGTTCTCGCCACGGCCGCGGCCCGCTGTTTGGATCTCCGTGATAACCAGTGCCGGAATGGCGCTGCTCGCCTCCTCGGCAATCTCCATCGCCCGCGTGTTTGTAGAAGGGTAGGCGCGGTGGTATTCAAGCGATCGGATAAAGGTCTCTCGCTTGACCCTGGCAATGGAGATTGCATTGCGCGACGAGCGTCCTGATGACTTGCGGATCATGATGTTACTCGCGAAATCGAAACGGCGCGGTCTCGTGGCATTCTTATTCGCCCAATCGAACGAGCAAATCGCCCGCTTCCACCTGCGTCTGCGGTCCCGCCAGCAACTCTGCGACCCGTCCCTTGCGCGGCGAGTAGATGGTCATCTCCATCTTCATCGCCTCCAAGGTCAGCAACTTCTGACCCTCCGCGACGTCGTCGCCTGCCTGCACGGCCACGTTCACAATGAGTCCCGGCATCGGAGCCGCCACCTGATCCGGATCGCC
>JAHDWY010000048.1:0-3908 GCA_023384315.1 Candidatus Hydrogenedentota bacterium
GTCCGGGCTGAACCACGTCTCGATGGCCGGCCCATATTGAAGGTCCCCACCGATGATCCAGAGCCGTCCCCCGTAGGAAACGAAGCCTGGATTGGCGCGCCCGCCCAACCCGGCGGGCACCGCGGGCATGAGCGTCCATGTGACGCCGTCGCTCGTGCTCCACAGTTCGTTGCTATACGTGGTTACCGGACCCCCTCCGGGAAGGTAGCCGCCGAAAACCCATAGCTTGCCCTGGAACACGGCCGCACTGAACGCCTCGGTCTGCGGCCAGGGAGGCGCTGCACCGGCGGTCCAGTTCACGCCGTCCATGCTCGACCAGGAGGACGTCGCGGTGAGGTGCCAGAGCTTGCCGTTGAATTCGATAATTTGCCCGGTAGTCTCTCCCCAGGGGTTCGTTCCTTCTAATGTCCAGTTGGTGCCGTCCGGCGTGGACCAGATTTCGTCGCGGAAGAAGAGGAACAGGTCGGCGCCGAACCGGACGGAACGGCTCACGACCGCCGGGTTCGTCGGGACGCCGTCATCCCAGGGCGCGGGGGCCAGGCTTGTGCCTCGTTGCGTCCACGTGACCCCGTCCGTACTTGCCCAGGTATCGTTGTAACTTTGCGTATTATTGGCGCCGCCGGTCAGGAGCAGTTCGGTCCCGTTGGTGGCCATGCCAACGCCAAAGCGTGCCGGCCACGGCGCGTTGGCCGTTTCCTGCGTCCACGTGGTCCCGTCGGTGCTGGACCACACGTCGTTGTAGGTGGTGGCTGCGTCCGGGCCGCCGCCGGCGATGTAGATGATGCCGTTCAGGTACGCGGCGCCCGCAAAGGTGCGGACCGCCCACGGCGCTGCCGGCGTAACCATCACCCACGAAATGCCGTCTGTGCTGGCCCACACGTCGTTGAAGGTCGACACCCCGTTCCAGCCCCCCATGAGGTACATGGTGCTGCCGTCGGTGACGACGGAGTGGCCCGCCCGCGCGGACCATGCGGCGGAGGCGGTTTCCTGGGTCCAGTTCAGGCCGTCGGGCGAGGACCAAACATCATTGAAGAAGGTGCTGCTACCGTCAAAACCGCCGATGAACCAGAGTTTTCCGGCGAACGCGACGGCTTGGCCGAACTTGCGAGTTCCCCAGGGCGCGCTTGCCTGAAGGGCGAATTGACTGATTGCAGGATCGGGCTGGTTCAGATACCTTATAGTATCATTGTAAGAGTATGGGCTCGTGCCACCCAGCGCCCAGAGTTTTCCGTCGAAGGTCACCGCGGAGTGCCCTTCTATCACCTCTCGTTCCACGTCGTTACCATCATCGGCGATGAGCGGGGTCCAGTAGTTTCCGTCGTTCGACTGCCACAACCCGCCGATAGTCGAAGACCCGTTAGAGCCGCCCGTCAGGTAGTAGGACCCATTGAAGTAGGTGGTCTGGTGCCACGCCCGTGGCGACCAGTCCGTCGCGCCGTAGACGGCCTCCCAACCGCTGGCCCACGCGATGGGACCGCCAAGCACGGCCGAGACAATCACCGCGGCACATACCAATGACGCCGGGAACTTTGCGATACGGGTTTCCCTTGACACTACTTTACTCCTCCCCAATTTGGATGGTTGCAGCCTGGCACCCGCGGCGGGAGCGCATCACGACCGCCGCGATCCCTCCTCACGCGCGGGCATGCTTGTCGGCATCCACTGGCGCGGTATAAGGGGGCGCGGCGGGAGGTGCAATTCTCGGGCCAAGACCATGGAAGCAATGGGACCTTCTAAGTGCTTGCGTTGCAATGGGGGGATCCGCGCAGTATGTTGGGGACGAGATTTGAATGCAGCGCCGTTCCGTTTACCGGACACAGGGCTGTCCGGTTTTCGGATTTTGATGCACTGGAAATATTTGTTTCTTGGAGCGGCATTGACTTGCCCCGGATCGGCGGAGATTGCGGGGCTGCGATCGCGAGGTGAATCTGCGGTAGCGCGACAAATCCGGAAAGCCGCTGCATCGGGCGTCTGGAAATCGGACTTGGCGGGTGATGGAGGCGACGGTTCTGCCGCCCCTTCCGGGGCTTGGTGAACGGGGGGATTCGGCGGACCCAACGTTCCGCTTAGCACCACGGTGGGCTACGATATTTAGCCCCAACCCGGGCGGAGATTGTGTGTCGATGGTGGCAGTTGGAGTTGGATTGGGATGATGCGCTTCCGGGGCGGAGAACGTGTGTCGAAGGTGGCAGTTGAAGTTGGGTTGGGATGATGCGCTTCGCAGACGGAGAACTGTGTCGAGGGCGGGAGTGGAAGACGAGCTTTTGGATGATCCTTGATTCCGGAGTTAAGTCACAGCGTGGCGTAGCCGAAACCAAGCCTCTTCTCGTCCACCGATTGCACCGATTTCCACCGATTCAAGAAGGAGACCACGAAGGGAGCATGGGCGTCTCGCCCGTGTACTGTTTGACGGGGGGCACATCATCTAATCCCAAAAGAGGTGGCCCAAGAATTACGACAAGATTTAAAAAATTGGAGAGTGAGTAGTACAGAGAACACCGGATCGCCCTGTGGAATTGGGCCTGTAAACGCGAAGCATGGCTCATCCGTTGGGTGATTGGGGACTCCAGGAGCATGGGCGTCCCGCCCGTGTCCGTTCATGGGCTGAATGCCCAACGCGGCACAGCCGCAATCAATTTGAAACTCGGCCTTGTTTTGCCGAAGGCGACGCCGAGGCGAGAGCACGAAATCCGAATGACCAGAACCCTTCAGCCGGGCCGAGGACAACAACCTCCAACACGAGGAGGGGTGTCCAAGGCAGCCCCGGATGGGGCGACTCGAATGTAGCCCGGGGTGGAGCGAGGCACGAGCGGAACCCCGGGTCACGCGACCACAACCACCGCGCAGCCCCCAAACGGGGGCGAAAGAATAGATATCGTTGCTGATACCTATCGTTGGATATCGAACACGTTACGGAGTCGATGCGAAAGAACTTCACGACCTTTGCGGATAGGGACCCATAGCACCTCGAATCACGGACGTGGCGCCTCCGCGCAACTGTCTTAAGGATGATGTGCTTACGTTTCGCGAGATTACCGACAATACGTACAGGCGATTCTATTCGCGCCGAATGTCTTTTACGATGGTCGTGGCTTCGGGCGTGCCCTGAGTCTTGAAGAGTTCGGCGCCGCGCGCGGGGGCTGTGGCGTTGAAGAAGAGCGTGGACCCGGAAGGGGTGAGGTTGGATGGCTCGGAACCGGCGGGAACGTTGGTGATAATGTCGCTCACCTGGTACACGCGGCCGTTGGCGAAGACGAACAGTTCGCGTCCGTGTTTGCCGTCGTTGGCGGTGAAGTAGACGCAGGGTAGTCCATCGGGCAATTGGCCGGCGGTGAAGTCCCGGGGATCGGAGCTGGCCTTTCCGGGATTGAGGTCAATTGGGCCGGCATTGATTGGCTTCAACGACGAGGAGTCCTCAAGGCGCCACGGTTCCACTCCGGCATCGGGATGACCGGCTGCGAAGAAGAGTTCGCCCTGGGGGGTGCAGGTGAGCGCATGGGGATATCCCGATTCGGGGCCGGGGATGCAATCGAGGAGGAGCTGGGTACCGTCGGAGGTGCCGTCGCTCACCCACAGTTCGACGCCGTGTTCGGGGTCTTCGGCCTGGAAGAAGAGGTAGCCGTTGCACGCGCAGAGTTCGCTGGGGTTAGAGCTGACACGGCCGGGGAAGATGTCCTTCACCAGGACCGTGCCGGCGTCGGTGCCGTCGCTGCGCCACAGTTCCGCGCCGTGGCGGGCATTGTTGACGATGAAGAAGAGTGTATCGCCGACCAGGGTGAGGTGCTGCGGATCCGAGGAGGGGTTGGGGCCGCGTGCCGGAGCGATGTCTTTCACCATAAAGGTACCGGCTTCTGTTCCGTCGGAAACCCAGACTTCCGCGCCATGAACGTGGTCGTTCGCGGTGAAGA
>JAHDWY010000048.1:3918-13053 GCA_023384315.1 Candidatus Hydrogenedentota bacterium
CCAACGTTCAACCTCGGGCCCGCGCCGCCAGCAGCCCCTTCAGAAACGGTTCCGAACTGCCCGCGCCGGGCACGATGTCCTTCACGAGGCGCGTGCCGGACTCGGTCCCGTCGCTCACCCACAACTCCTCGCCAGACTTCAAGTGATGTGCCGTGAAGAAAACCCGGCTTCCGGCGGCGACGGGCCGATACGGACGCGAGGACTCCGGACCCGGGACAATGTCCCTGGTGAGTCGGGTTCCGTCGGAGGTACCGTCGCTCACCCACAATTCAATCCCCGTTTCACGGTTCTGGGCCTGGAAGAACACCTGCCCCCGCGTTGCGGTGAACATGCCGGGAAAGGAACTCTCGCGCCCGCCGTGGATGTCGCGCACGAGTCGCGTGCCGGCTTCCGAGCCATCGGTGATCCAGGGCTCCCAACTGTACACATCGTCCGTGGCGGTGAAGAACATGTTGTTCCCGATAAAGCCGCACCCATTGTCCTGGCCTAACGATGAGGAGGGGCCCGGGGCGATGTCCTTGACGGGTTGGGGTGCAGGCTCATTCACGCGCCAGACATAAGGTTCGTCCCCCAATGCGTCGGGAACGCGGCGGCCCCGGAAGATCAGGGTATCTTCCAGAACGCCGTAGACGTGCAGGTTGTAATCGACCCCCAATTCAACGGTCTCAATACGCCATGATCCGGGGGTTATCCGGAAGAGGACGGACTCCGATTTGGTGCCACTGACCGCTAGGTTGTAGGCGGCGACCACGTAGAGCACGGTTTTCCCCGCGTGCAGTTCGCCGACGTGAAAGATGGGGTACTTGAGCGTGGGCATGGGCACAGCAGTGGCGGTCAGGGCATCGCCCTTGATGGCGTAAACCCAGGGAAACTCCCCGTGGCCGGACGTCGTGTAGAGAGTCTCGTTGATCACGGCAAAGGGCGATCGGACCATGATAGTGCTGACCCGGAGCGGCTGCTGCGCGTCGCTGAGCAATGGTTCTACGCGGGGCGGACTCCCGCCGGCGCGTAGCAGCACGTCGCCGTGCGATCCGAGGTACAGGGCCGAGAAGTACAGGTATGGGCCACAGGTGGCGAACGCTTTAAATTCGCTGCCCGCCGGGCCCGGGGACAAGTCGTCCACGAGGAGGGTCCCTTCCTCCGTGCCGTCCGTGCGCCAGAGTTCCCGGCCATGGATGCCGTCGTCGGCCGTGAAATAGACGAAGCCATTCGACGAAACGAGGTCTTGGGGAAAGCTGGTTGGGTTGGCCCAGGGGTCAATAGACACGGGCATCTGCGCAGCCGAGATCACGGCGCACGCGAAACCCATGAGGAGTTTCATTATGCGCGCCGTGACGACGGTAGCGCGTGCCGCAAGGTTCTTCACGATTCCGTCTCCGGTATGACGATCAGCGCGCCATGTTCGGTCGCGCCGACTTCCGGCCAACCCCAAATGACCACTGGAAGCTCAGACTCGTCGTTGCTGGCCTTGACCTGGAGGTTCAACCGGACCCTGCTTACGGGTTCACCAGGAGATAGCGCGTCGAGATCGACGGCGATTTCTGCGGTGAGTCCGGCCTGCGACCGGTCTAACGCGCACTCGAAATCGTCCGGTGCGCCCACGGCTCCGCTGAGCAGGCTTTGGATGACATGCGTGTCTGTTGCGGAATCATGTAGCATCAGCCATCGCGGCGAAGACTCGGTGGGCACCGCAAAGGCAGTCTGGACGGCCAATTCCAGGCGCGCCTGGTCGGAGGTCCAATCCGGAATCGTGACGCCAAGCAGCAGCCGGGTTCCGGAACGCCGCACCAGTAGATTCGCTCGCTGGATTCGCGGACTTCCAGGGATCGCACGGGATTCCCCGGCAGCCAGGGAGCGCATGAGCCAGAACGGTTCGTGGAGCCTGCCGTCGATCGCCAGTTCCGCACTGCCGACATCTACGGCGTCAATGCGCGCGTCGGCGAGAGCGGGCAACCGCTTCTCAAATTCCATCGCCCAATCGAGGCGGCGGGGTAACAATTCGTTGTACAACAGGGCGGGCAGGGATCGCTCTCGCTCGAAGGTCAAGAAAACTTCGGTGTCCGTGACCGGGCGGCCGGTTGCGCTCAACTGGAGGTGCGCCTGCCAATGGTTGTTGAGACGTTCGTCGGCAAGCTGCAGCGTACCGGCGATTAGCCGTTCCTCATCGACAATCTGGAGCAGACCCTCCAAACGGCCGAGGCGAAGCACACTCCCGGCGGGCCCGGCCAATTGTCCCCACGATCCATCAATGGCGAATCGGCCTTGATCGTTCGATGCATTCAGTACACAAAGCCAATCGGGGAATAGCAAGACGATTGAATCCGCGCCGGAGGCATTGCTGAAACGCAGCGCGGAACCACTCTGGGTGACGTCGCCGGATGTCAATACAGCATTGTAGACGCGCCACTCGGCAGCCGGTGATTTTGCCAGTTCCGCAATCGTTTCCGCAGGTAGAATTGCGGAAGCAAAGGCGTTCTGTTGCAGCACCATCTGCTCGGCCGCAGGTTCCGGCGGCGTTTCCGCGCCGGGAGCGGACCGGGTGACGGCGTAGGCGGTAATAACCAAGGCGAGCACGACAAGGGCGGCCAGCGCGGGGAGCACTTTCAAGAACTTTCTGGGCCAGTGAGGCTTTCGCCTCGGCTGGCGGGGCCTCGGCGCCAACACGGTTGCGGACCCGGCTGATGAGCCTTGCGCGTATTCCGGTGTTGCGGTCAGCCGATTCAACGCTTCCATCGCCGATTGGGGACGTCGGTCGCGCTGCTTGGCAATCATGGAATTCACGAGGTCAGCGAGTGGCGCGGAGACTTCCGGAACAGCGGTCCTCAGGGGGGCAACTTCCTTCTCGACCATCTCCTTCACGAGTGACATTGGGGTGTTCGATTTATAGGGTGGACGACCCGAAAGAGCCTCGTACAAGACCACGCCGAGGGAATAGATGTCCCAGGCAGGGTCCGGCTCCGCGGCGTCCCATGCCTCCGGAGGTGCGTAGCGGGGCGTTCCCAGAAAATAACCCGAAGTACGCAAGCTGACGTAGGACGCGTTCATTTGCGACTCGAGCATTTTTGCCAGCCCGAAGTCGGCCACTTTGGCCAGGCCGTGTGCATCGAGCAGAATGTTGGTGGGTTTCACGTCCCGATGTATGACATCGCGTTGATGGCAGGCGTCGAGGGCGCTGAGAACTTGTGCGCCAACGTGCACAATTTCGGAATAGCTCATTCCCCGCGACAGGTGCGCGAACAGGTCACCACCCTCCAGGAATTCCATATCGATGGTGAGCAATCCGTCGATCTCATCCAGGTTGTGGACGCGTACGACGTGGGGGTGGTTGAGGGATGCGATTGACCGGGCTTCCAGCCGGAATCGCGACTTGAAATCCTCATCGTTCGAAAGAGACGGAGTGAGAACCTTCAGGGCAACCTGGCGCCCGAGCGACTGGTCCTCGGCCAGGTACACGACGCCCATACTTCCGCGGCCCAACTCCCGCAAAATGGAGTACTTGCCAAAAGCGGTACCCATGGCGGGATACGCGAAGCGGACCATCCACGACTCCTACTGCAACCCGGCACAAGATATTCACGATCGGCAAGACCGACCGACCAAACGTAGTGTAGGCACATGTCTTGCGTTTTTGCAACGGTCTTAAAGGGTTCATGCAACAATGGTCATTGATACCGATCTTGTCGGCGCTATTGGCTACAATGAAAGTGTTCGGGTAGGGCGGGGAAAAGAAATGAGACGTTTATCAGCAGCGTTCGGATGGATCATTGTTATTTCGTCGGTTGTCGATGGCGCGGCGGAGGTGGTGGTCGAACGATCGGTTCCTGCCGTGATCGGATGGAGTGAACTCCTGGATCAATCCGCGGCGAATGCAGAGCTCTCAGATGCGCGCGCGGCCCTCGCAGCGAGCGCGGCTAAGGCAGCGGAAGCGGCAATCATCCGTCGTGCGCATTCGCTCGCGGAGGTGGGAACGCATCGCACGTGGCTGGATGGGCGGAGCGAGGCGTTGGAACCGGAGATCAAGGAGCAGTTCGCATTGGCGATGTCCGACTTCGCAGCCTGCAACACGCTCGCGAAGGAATTGCCCTTACTAGCCGCAAGATACCGGCTGACGCGCGACCCGGTTCTGCGCGAGCGAATCGTGGCGCAGTTGGAGGAAATGGCGAGTTGGTCACCGCTGCAGCGGCCGGGTTGGACCTTGTATACGCCGGGAAATCGTCTCCCGCCGGATGGAAAGGACGGAAACTGGCTGGCGACGGGGTGCGGTGTACGCGCCATCGGCGATACGCTGGACTTGCTGCCCGACGAGAGTCTCAGTCCGGAACTTCTGGATCGTCTGCATGCGCTGCTCGAATCGGAGATCGCAGGCGTGGTCGACGACTGGGAGACGAAGCGGAGTTGGTTCATCCGTTCGGACAACCCCCACACGAACCAGTGGGTGCTGCCGACGGAAGGGCTTGTGCGGGCGTGCATCATTCTTGGGATCGACAATCATCGGGATGCCTATGCGCTTGGCGTCACGAATTTGATGCGCGCGCTGAATGCCCACGGCGACCGGGGCGAGTTCGAGGAAGGGTTCGGATACGCCCAGTTCACGGTTACGTCCATGTTGCATGCGGCTCACGCCATGGCGGTGGCGGGCGATCGGCGCGCCATCGACCATCCTTTTCTAAAGAACTTCCCCACGTGGCTCGTGCATCATTTCCAGCCCGGCGACATGGTGATCAATTGCTTCGACGCGGGTGGCGCGTTTGGGGCCGCTGAGAATACAAGACCGTTCCTTTCGCTAACGGCGATGTGCACGGGCGATCCCGTCGCCCGTTGGGCCTTGCAGTACTACGTGGGCGGAGCCTCGGATGACTTGGCCGGTCTTGCGGCACGGGCGCTGCCGCGTGTCGATCCGGACGCGGCGCCTCCGCTCTTTGCGGCCTATGAGCGCGCCGCCCGGGTGAATTGGCGAAGTAGTTGGGAAGGCGACGCGACGGGCGTGTGGGTGCGCGGCGGCCATCCATTGGATCAGCACGATCATCAGGATCGCGGACATGTGAACTTCATCGCGCGCGGGCGTCCTATTCTCATCGAATCGGGGACACCGGCGTATAGTCATCCGCAGATCATGACGCACTACAGTTCCGGCGTGGGCCACAACGTACTTCAACTCGGCACGGTCGAACCCGATGCGTCGAGCGATACGGGCAAGACGGTCTCGCATCCCGGCTGGCAGAAGCGCGGAGCCGTCGCGCCGATTGCGGTAAAGCAGCTCAATACCAGCGGCGGGGTGGTGACGGTCGATGCCACGGCCTGCTACGACGACCTCACACGCTGGACGCGCCACGTTGTGTGGGGCGCAAACAATTTGGATGTCACTGACAATGTCACGCTCACGGAGGGGAAGGAACAGGTCATTCTCTTCCGCTGGCACCTTGGGACTGAGGACGACGTTGAAATCGTGGCAGATGGAAATCGCTACATCGTCACGTGGCCCGACGCCACCATCACGCTGACCGGGAGCGCACCATTAACCGTCACGCAGGTGAAACTTCCGGACAATACGTTAGAAGGCCATGATGGGAACGACGATCCAAAGAATCACCACACCTGCATCGTGGTGCAGACTTGCTCTCGCCTCAACACGGCATACTTCACGACCGTTGTGAGACCACATGAATCGACGGCGGAATCAAGGTAATTCGCTTAGCCAAGGTTTAGTGTGGATGCAAAGAGAAGATGGATTCCCGCGTCCGTCGGAATGACGGCACGGTTCCCGCGCGGATCAGCCGGGTCCACCTGTAGCCAACAGGCCGTGGACAAAACTGACGGCGTTCGCGTCACTTCCAGCGGCAACGATCTGCATTCGCCCGTCCTCGCGTGTCGGACGGTAGATTTCTTCAGCCGATTCCTCGCTCAAGGGCTCTTTCGCCGCGTCCAGCGGATTGGCGATCAACACGGGTATTCTCATCGCCTGAATCAATTCCGGCAGGTCGTAGTGGACGAGAACGTTCGGGTAGAACGCTTCCGGCGACCATGCGTACGATTCGGCTACGGCGAGCGATTCAAATGTGGCCAGGCCGTCCAATGCGAAAACGCCCGCCACGTTCCCGTCGATAGCGGCCACGTGCAATGCGACGACGGCGCCGAGACCGCGTCCACCGATGACGATGCGTTCGGGATCGACTTCGCCGCGGCTGCGGAGATACGCGAGCGACGCCAATCCATCGCGGATTCGCATGGCCATGACGGGATCGCCGAGTGCGGCGGACACGTAGCTAATCCAGCGTTCCCGGCTGCCCCAGCCCGCCATGTCGTAGCGTTGGTCCGCGGGTTTCGTGTCGCCCCAGCCGCGCAGGTCGACGGTCATAACGGCGAACCGTTCCTGATCCCGGTCGATGAAGCGGGCGAGCCGCGTCAAGAGTCCTTGCGTGCGCAGATCGGTCCAACGTCCACGATCGTCGAAGTACAACACGGCGCCGCTTGGTCCAGGTTGCACATCCGGATAGAGGCATGTTGCCGGTAACGCGATGCCGGGTTCCGGTTCCAACAACAATTCTTGCACGTAGTGGAACCAGACGAGGGCCGGTTCGTTTGCCGAAGCCGCTGGAATTGGCACCGCATCTTCGACTCCCGCAAGCGCGCGGGCAGCGACAATGGGATCGGCGTTTCGCATTTTCCGCAGCCGTTCCGCTTCTCTGGCGTTTGCTGCGAACATGTTCATCTCCTGGCGGGGATGGCAGGCCAACGCATCCGCCGACAACGTTTCCAGGTCGGCATCGGTGAACGGCTTTGCAGGACGGCTTTCCGACTTCCTGACCCAGCGATCCATCCAATCGGCAAAGCGCTCGGCCATGGCGACCGTATACGCATGGCCGCCGGGGTCCAGGAAGAAAGAAAACCGGTCGGTCGCGTTCGCCGCCGCGAAGGACGCGGCCACGTCATCGGCGATGCGTTGGCTCATGTCCGCGGTGAAGACTTCATCGGTTGCGCCTGCCATGAGCAACACCGGCGTGGGGACTGCGGCGGCGAGGAGGTCGATGTCGTCGTAGGTCTGAAATCGTCCAAAGGCGAGCGTCTCGGGACACGGAGCGTACCCATCGAGGATGGGATGCAAGGCAAGCGGAACGGCGCAACACGCCGGGCCCGACGCGGTGATGCGTTCGTCGAGGAGCGTCGCGAACATGGTCGTCATCCCGCCGCCGCTGACGCCTGTCATCCCGACGCCGTTTGCCATGTCAACGTCGTCGCGTGTTGCGAGGTAGTCGATGCAACGCAGGGCGTCGATTACAAAGTACCGGTTCGAGGATTGGCCCGTCAGGTAGCAGCGGACGCCGTCGCGAAAATGATCGTTGCCGACCGGCTTTTCTCCCGCCATATCAGGCGGGTCGAAGGTGATTGCCACGTAGCCGCGCCGCGCGAAAGCCTGGGCGGGAAATTGGTAGTCCGGCATCGTCTTTGCGCTATGTCCCACCGGCACGACAATGGCCGGCCACGGCGGCGGGAAGTGGTCTGCGAGGGGCAAGTACAGCGACGCGTTCACATCGAGTCCCGGCAACGATTCGAACAGGACGTTTTCCAGGACGTAACCGGGGCGTGTATCGGTAGAGACGACACGCACGTTCAGCTCGCCGCCGTCCGGTCCGAACGGCATGGGACCCAGCGCTTCTCGCACCGCGTTGCGCACGCTGTCGCGCCAAGCCTCCCAGTTGCCATCCCGTAGGGCGTTCTGTCGACGTTGGGCTGCTGCGTCCAGCGCCTCGCAGCTTTTCTGCACGATGTGGTCTGTGAGCATCGTTCGGAGATCGAAGTTGGCGGGAACCGGACCGAAGGGGGCGTCATCGGCTTTGGAGTTGGGCGAACCAAGTGTGGCGATAATCAATGCGACAAGGGCACAGGCCCGCATGGCAATGGTCCTCCCGTACGAAAGTTGAAAGTTACTGTCTACCGGTAAATGCTGGCGCCCATGATGCCGAAGATAATGTCGTTGGCGTAGGCTTCCATCGTGATTGTTTCGAGTTTGACGCCTTCCCGGATATCCATGCGCAAGAGTTGCGCCTCCGTGTCGAGCGCGACGGGTTGGGTCAAGTCGTCGACCTCGATCGATCCCGCCGGGCCGGTTCTGCCGCCGATGTTTTCAAAACCGTTCACGGCGGAGTCGTGATAGCGGCCGCACCAGGTGCTCCAGCAGTCGCCGATGTCGAAGGGATTGACGAGATCGCGCACGACCGATTCGCCGTCCGCGTAGTGCAGCGTGATGCGCAGGTTGACGACGTGGCTCTGCGCCGGGAAAGTCATGCCGCTAAGCATCAGGTAAAGTGCGCTGCCTTCTGCATCGACCGGGATCGAGATGGTTTCCGGGAATCCTCCCGCGCGAGTCACGACGCCGATGTTGGGACCCTTTTTGGAGGTCTTGAACGGAATGCCGTCCGTGGTCCACGCGATTTCATCGTCGCCCACTTTGGCGCGCCAGGCCGCGTCGCTGATCTCCTGGTTCCGGCTGCCATGGTATTGGAGGAGGTGGTCCTTCCAGTAGCCGAAGCCAACCTGACTGGCCGGCATATCCGGCGGAACAGCTTCCTCGGTCACGCGGGGAAGCACATCGGTGACCTTCGCGTTATAAACTTCTGAGAGGTCGACCAGATCCCATCGCGCGAGGTCGTGGGCTTCCGGTCCGGGTGGCGTCCATTGTGGTCTGGTGGGTTGGCGTGGCGCAACCTGCGGTGCGGCTGGAAGGGCTTCGATGGGTTCCGGCGTGTACTTCACGCGTATCGTTCCCGCACGTCCTTCGGGTGATTCCACGAGCAGCCAATTCACGCCCGCAAATCCGTGCTCGACGACGCCGGTTGCAGGTCTCCCGTCGATGGCGATCTCATCTGCCCGAGATGCAGGCAATGGCAAGCGCAGATGAATGGATGTCTCCACCGGCGACGACCACTCGATTGACACGACTCCCGCGTCGCGACGCCACTGGTACGACAAGTGGGGCGATTCGATGGAAGCTTCGGTCCACACGCTCGGGAACTGGGGACTCAACGCCGTGTAGCCCTTGGGCCGGTTCGGCACGATGCCGAAGAGTCCTTCGACCACGGCCCGGCCCCACATGCTGATGGCGTCGGTGAATTCATCGTTTGCGCGTTGGCGTCCGTC
>JAHDWY010000871.1 GCA_023384315.1 Candidatus Hydrogenedentota bacterium
TGAGACAGCGGATGAAGGAGTACCCGAAGCCATCTCGGCGCGAGCGGGTGATACGCGCTGGTTCAATTTCGCGGGACCGGATGCGAAGGCCATTGACGGGTTCGAGCACGACAAGGGATTGCCCTTCGATACCGGGCGGGGCTACGGCTGGCGGAACGATCTCAGCGCGAACCATCGCGCTCGCGGGTTCGATGCGGACATCAAGTACGATACCTTCATCTTCACACGCGGGACGGATACCTGGGAATGTGCGGTCGACGATGGAACCTATTATGTCACTGTGTGCATTGGCGATTCCGGATTCGAGCAGCCGGGACAGTTTGTCCGCATTGAGGGCCACACCGTTGCGGATAGCGTCGACACGTACGCCGGCGAGTTTCACGCGGCGTCCGCCGAAGTGGAGGTCCAAGACGGGAAGCTGACGGTCGACATCGGCACGGAAGAGCCGTCGTTGAACACCTGTCTGAACTGGCTGCGAATCGTTGGTCTGAACCCGTAAACGAGATGCGGAGACCCTCCATGGAATCATTGCTCCGATGTGTGTGCCTTGGAATGGTTCTCGCCTTTGTAGCGTGGGGCCAACCCGCCAATCCATACGTCATCTCCCCCGCTCCGGCCGGCGCGCCTTCGACCGTTGTGGTCGAGCAGCGGCCGGTAACAGGCGGGCATGATTACGTGTTGCATTGGGCGATGAGTGTGGAGGGCGAAAAGGCTTGGCGGTTTCGCGCGGAATTTGCCGGAATCACGGCCATTTTTGCCGATGCCGACGGAAACATTGTGGAGACGGTTCAGCGGCATTCACATTGTTACCGAACGCAGGGGTGGCAGCAGGCGTGGCTGCCACTCGAAGCGCCGGAATCCGCTCGCAGCCTGACGGCGTCCTTTTCGATTGTATCGAACGATCCGTTGCCGGGGCGCTTTCTCGTGGGGGATTTCGCGCTCGACGACTTGAGCGACTCCCCCACGCTGGACGAAGGCTCGGCCGTGCTTCGCCTCGACACGGTAGATGAGAATGGAGCGAGTACACCTGCCCGCATATACGTTATTGACGAATCCGGAGAGGGGCATGTCCCGCGTTTCGCCTACGGGAGTACCTTGGGTTCGCGCTGTTTCTACCTGCCCGATCAGCGGATGGGCACCATGGCGCTGCCGCCCGGCCGGTACACGATTCGCGCAATGAAGGGCTTTGAGTTCAGCATCGCGGAGGAAGTCGTGACGCTCGCGCCGGGCGAGTCGCGCGTGGTGACACTGCGCATGCAACGCCGCTTCGACATGCCGTCCCAGAACTGGTGGAGCGGCGATCACCACGCCCATCTCTTTCGTCACGGCAGCAGCGTGTATCCCATGATGAACCTCGACGACGTGTACACGATTGCGCAAGCGGAAGGCTTGTCGTACCTGCCCTTCATGGGCGAAGACAAGGTGGAGGAAGCGTTGCGCGACTATCAAGCGTCCGGGTTCATCGGGTATGCCACCGCGGAAGAAACGCACGACACGTGGGGCCACGTGTGCCCCATCGGCGTGGAGGAGTGGCCGCGATTCGACATTTACCACGATCTCTGGCCCATGAATTACGACTGGATTGTTGCCGCGAACGACGCCGGGGGCGCGATGGCCTATGCACATCCCTACTCGCGCATGCGGGAGGTCGGGGTGCTGGCGCATATCGGCGATTTCGCTGCGGGCCACG
>JAHDWY010000872.1 GCA_023384315.1 Candidatus Hydrogenedentota bacterium
ACAACGAATACAGCCAGGCCGAAGAGCCCCTCGCCGGCGCCCATTCCGATTCGAGTTGGGAGATCCTCACGGACAACCTCTGCGCCTTTGTCGAACGGGGCGAGAGTTGTCTCGTCTTCGTGAAGGCGAAGCACGAGGCGCGGCGCGGCGCCGAGTTGCTGGCAGGGCGCGTCCACGAACCCGCCGCGGAAAAGGCCATCGAAGCCCTGCGCAAACTCGAAATCACCCATTGCCGGGACAGCCTCATGGATACGCTGTCCACGGGCGTGGCCTTTCACAGCGCGGACCTGTCGGGCGAGGAACGGCGCATCGTGGAAGAGGCGTTCCGCTCCGGCGAGGTGAAGGCCCTAATCTCGACGAGCACGCTGGCGGTCGGCATGAACCTCCCCGCGCAGAACGTCTTCATCGCGGCGGACAAATGGATGTACGACAATCGCTTCGGCATGCCCTGGAAAACGCCCATCCTCCGCTCCGAATACGAGAACATGGGCGGCCGCGCGGGACGCTACGGTTCGGGCATCCCCTTCGGCCGGTCCATTCTCATCGGCGTCACGCCCTACGATGAAACGACCCTCTGGCGGCGCTACGTGGACGGCGAACGGGAGAAGGTCGAGCCGCGCCTGGCGAAGGAGCCGCTGGAGAACCACGTGCTCCGGCTGGTCGCCTCGCGCTCTTGCCTGACGGAGGAAGAGCTGCACGCCTTTTTCGAGAAGACCCTCACCGGCACCTGGATCTGGGCGGAGTCGGTCCCCCTGGAGGAAACGGAGTTTCGCGTGCGCGCGGCCATCAACCGCGCCATCGACACCGGCATGATCACCCGCGACGGGTCCGAACGCCTCGGCGCAACGCCTTTAGGGCAGGCGGTCGCCTCGAAAGGCATCTCCATCGCCACCGCCCAGGAACTGTCTCACTGGCTCCACGAATCGGAAACGCGCATCTGGAGCGATCTCGATCTCATCCTTGCGGCGGCCTTGACCGCTGATGGGCGTATGCTTCAGGTGACCTTGACCTCCCGCGAATACGACCGCGCAGACTATCCGGGGGTCTTGAAACGGATTACCTTGGATGAGGATTCCGAGGCCGATGTCCCCTTGAACCGCCTCCGGAACAGCTCTTTGATGCCTTTCTTCGAAGAAGTGCGGGCCATCAAGATCGCCTTATTCCTTTCGGACTGGATTGATGAGTCATCGATATACGACATCGAGGAGAAGTACCACACCTTACTCGGCCAGATTGTGTCCGCCGCAGAGCAAGTGTCATGGATCATTGACGCGACCGCCGCGCTCGCCACGGCCTTTGGTGCCCAGGACGACTTCATCAACCGCCTGACGCGTCTCGCCGAGCGTGTACAGCATGGCTTACGCGACGAAGGCCTCGCGCTCGCCCGGCTCCGGCTGCCCGGGCTCGACCGCGGCGCAATCATCGCGTTGGAAACCAACGATCTCCACACCCCGTCCGCCCTTGCCGGGGCCCCCACCCACCTGCTCGACCAGTGGGTCCCGGCCGCTACCGCCCATGAACTCAAATCGTGGGGGCTGCGGAACCACGACGACAAGGAACACCCGCCCGGCAGGGAGGTACACCCACCCCCCTCCCTGCCGGTCCTTGTCGTCGACGACCGGCGTCCGAACGAAATCGTCGTGGAGGGCAAGCGCGTGAAGTTGCAGGACAAGCAGTACCGGCTG
>JAHDWY010000049.1 GCA_023384315.1 Candidatus Hydrogenedentota bacterium
CCCGAACGTCTACATCCAGCGCCGGGCCAAGGGGCTCTTGCGCAAGTTCGACGCAAAGGGCGCCCTGGACACGACGTATCCGTATCCGGTACAGGTCTGGAAACTGGGCGACACGCTTCAGTTCACCGTGCTGGGCGGCGAGGCGACTGTTGACTACTCCCTGCGGCTCAAGTATGAACTTGGCCGCGAAAAGCAGTTCGTCATTGCCTATGCGAACGACGTGTGTTCGTATATCCCGTCGCTTCGCGTATTGCGCGAAGGCGGATACGAGGGCGAGTCCTCCATGATTTATTACGGATTCTACGGCCCGTGGGCGCCTCCCATCGAGGAAGATATCGTGGCCGCGGTGCATGAATTGACGGAACAAACGGGTGCGGCCGTCGCCAACGGTGGCTAACGCCGCAAACGAGGGGAACTCGAACGATGTGTGGTGCGCTTCGTAGTATGATGCTTGCAATGGCGGCCGTTCTGGCCTTTAGCGCGGGGCCGGCCACGGCCCAGGAGGAAAAAGCGGTGGAGTTCAATGCGGGGGCGGCGGTCAGCAACATATCGCCGTGGATGGGATTGTCATTGGCCGGCCACATGCAGGATCGCGTCGTAGATAACGTGCACGATCAACTACACGTGCGAAGTCTCGTGCTCGATGACGGGACAACGCGATTGGCCTTTGCCGTCGTGGACAGTTGCATGGTGCCGAAAGAAATCATCGACGCGGCAAAGAAAATGATCGAAGCGTCAACGGGCCTGCCTGCGAGTCACATACTCGTGTCGGCGACCCACACGCACACGGCGCCCTGTTCCACGCCCGTATTCCAGACGGACCCGAGCGAGGACTACCAGCGCTTCCTGACCGCGCGCATCGTGGACGCGGTGCAATGCGCCATCAACAATCTCGCTCCCGCACGCATAGGTTTCGGCCAGGGCAGCCTTCCCGACGAAGTCTTCAACCGGCGCTGGCGCATGAAACCCGGTACCATCGGCCCCGACCCCTTTGGGAACGACGATGAACTCGTAAAGATGAATCCGCCCCGGGCCAGCGAGGATCTCATTGAACCGGCCGGACCCATCGATCCGTCGATTCCGTTCCTCGCCGTGGAAACCGCGGACGGCGAACCCCTCGCGTTGCTCGCGAACTACTCCCTCCACTACATCGGCGGCACCGGCGGCGGGGATGCCTCCGCCGACTATTTCGGCATGTTTGCGGACCGCATCCAGGAGCTGCTGAAAGCCGACCGGCGCGAGCCCGCTTTCGTCGGCATTATGACCAACGGCACGAGCGGCGACATCAACAACATCAACTTCCGCGTGCCTGCCGAAGCGCAGCAACCGTTCGAGCAAATGCGGAAGGTCGCCAACAAGGCCGCGGCGGAAGTGTTCCAGGCCTACCAGGACGTCCAGTTCCAGGACTGGGTGCAGTTGTCCGCCGCCCAGGAACAGATCGAGCTTGGCGTGCGCAAACCCGACGAAGCCGAATTGGCCCGCGCCAAGGAAATCATCGCTCAGGCCGAAGGGCCCGAAATGAAGACCATGCCGGAGATCTATGCCCGCGAGTCGGTGCTCATCGCCGAGTACCCTGACACCGTGCCGGTCCTCCTCCAGGCCTTCCGCATTGGAGATGTTCTGATCTCCGCGATCCCATGTGAAGTTTTCGTTGAGATCGGTCTGCACCTGAAGGAGCAAAGTCCTCTCGACAAGAGTTTCACCATCGAGCTTGCCAACGGCTACAACGGCTACCTGCCCACAACCGAGCAGCACTCCTGGGGCGGCTACGAAACCTGGCGCGCCCGTTCCAGCTACCTCGAAGTCGAGGCCGACCAAAAGATAGCCGAGACTGTTTTGAACCTGTACGGGCAGGTCACCGCCGGTATGGAGCAGGGCGGGTAACCCGATAAAGCTTGAAGCCTGGATGGTCTGACGCGACCATGCGGTTAAAGTATGAACGCGCCGGTAACGGACTTCTCCGTTACCGGCGCGCCAACGTTCTACGGACTGGCGATCGCCTAATCCAGCTTCTTCACATACACATTCCGGAACTGCACGAGGCTTGACGCCGAATTCCACTCGTCTTTGCTCGCGTTGTATCCGCCGTGATGCTGGAGCGCGAGGGCGCCCTTCTCGGGCACGCCCGGCAATTGCGCGTTGTCGAGGACCTTTTCGCCGTTCAACTCGACCGTGAGTTTGTCACCGTCCATCGTGATGAGGAACGTGTTCCATTCGCCGACGGGTTTGTCCATGTTCTTCGACGGCGTCACTCCCGCGCGCACCGCCGCCGGCATCTCCTTGTCCATGCGATAGCCATACACTTCGCCGGAACCAACCGGCCAGCACCAGATGTTCACCTGCGCCTTGGAAGTTCCCCGCAGGTAGATACCGGAGTCAGCGTTCGGAAGGTTCTGAATGATCTCCTCGCCGTTCTCATCGGTCTTGTGAGAACCATCCGGGAGCACGACCGGAACAGGGTATTCACCCTTGGTTTCCTTGATACGCCACTCGACGTAGAGCTGAATATCGCCGAACTCCTCTTCAGACCAGAGACTATTGTCCCCCTCCTTCGGCGCATCGGCGCGGGGCATGCAGTCGATCACGCCATCCTGAACCGTCCAGATCCCTTCATTGCCCGAAGGAACCGTCCATCCACCCAAATCCTCCCCATTGAACAGGGGCTCCCACCCCTCGCCCTCCGGCGGTGCCGCGAACGACACTGCGGTGGCTATCATCGCAGCACCACATACGACAAGCATTCGATTGGCGAAAATCGTCTTCATGATTCCTGTTCTCCTAGCAAACCTCGTGCGTTTCACTCGTCCACTACATCGTTACGCGAATTGCGCAACGCATAGTCCCCCTTTGAAGGGGGATTTCGGCGGATGTTCCCTAAAGAACCTCGGCGTGATCCAATATCCAGCGCGAGTTCGCGAACCATACTACGCACTATATATCCAACACCCGGTCCATTCGCACCGCAATGTCTGCAAGCCGGGCGCGGTCGCCCCCGCCGACTTCCGCCGTCGCCCAACCACTGTAGTTGATAGCGAGCAGCTCCCGGCGCACACCGGCCCAATCAATCTCGCCGTCGCCGATCTCCACTTCAAACCCTTTCCAGGGTCCTTCGTCCATCTGTTTCGTGCGGCTGTACTCTTTGATGTCGAGCTTGTGGATGCGATCCCCGAGCACAGGAACCCAATGCTCCGGCCAGCCGAATCGCGCCACGTTGCCCACGTCGAAATACACCTTGACCCAGTCGCTCTCGAGTTCGTCGATATAACGCGCCATCTCCAGCGGCGACAACAGAAAATTGTTCCACACGTTCTCCACGAGCAACAGGATGCCCTGTTCTTCCGCATACGGAATCGCATCGCGAATCGTCGCCTGCGTCTCTTCGTAGTTCTTCGCGTAGGGCATCTCTTCGTTGACCCGCCCCGCCACGAGCAGCACGCTGGTCGCGCCGTAGAACTTCGCCAAATCAATCGCGCCGGGAATGTCGTCAACGGATCCATTCACGACACCGTGGATCGGTAGCCCGGTAGACTCGCTCGCCGCCTTGACCTCGTCCCGGTCGACCTTGTCGCGTACGCCGATCTCGACACCGTCGTACCCGATCTCTTTCAACATCGCCAGCTTCTCGGCCGGTGACGCGTCTCCGGATATCATGCCGTACTTCACCGCCTTCTTGATCTTTCCCGTAAACTCGCCTGCCGCAGCCTTGGGCGCACCCTGGATCAGGGCCACGCCGGCCACCGCAGCGCCCGCGAGTTGCACAAAAGAACGGCGACTGATGTTTTCTGCCATCGTGATTCCTCCAATACAGAAGAGTTTGCCTCTGAATCATTCAAAACGCATCCGCCGATTATGGCGAATGACCGGGAAAGGGTCAACCGGTTTCTGGTCGATATTCCCAATCTACGTGGACTATGATGACAATGGGAATGCAATTTCGGGGGGGAATCTGCCACGCCGTAACCTCCCCACTCGCTACAGGAGTCATGAATAATGGATGTGTTTTTGCGCTTGGGGAAAGTGATGCCGCTGGCCTGTCTTTTGGTTTCGGCGATCGCGGCAGCGGAGCCGACGACGTTTCGCGATGTTGTTGTTCACATGGCCAGCGACGTACCGGAGGTGCAGAAACGAGTCGGGGGCCTGTTTGTCGACCGCCTTGCGGAAATCCTCGATACGGAGGTCCGAGTACAATCCGGCGCGCATAGCCCCCGCAACGAAGACGCTGAGACGCTCCACATACTGATCGGTACCGTCGATACGAATCCCGACTTGGCGGCCTGGTTCGACGCAAACCGCGTCAAGCCGCTTACCTGGCTCGATCCCGGCCTGGAGGGTTATCTCGTCCATTTCGATTCCGCTGCGGATTCAAAGTTATTGATCGCGGCCGGGCACGACGACAGGGGAACGCTCTACGCAGTTGGCGAGATTCTTCGCCAGGCCGTACTGACCCCCAATTCCATAACGCTGCCCGGCCAACTGAATACGCGCACCGCCCCTGCCTTCGAAATCCGCGGCACCCAATATGGGCAAAGTCATATCGCCAAGTCCAAGGCAAACGTGCGCAACTGGACCGATGCAGAAACGCAACGCTGTATTCTGGATTATGCGTTGGCCGGAGCGAACATCTTCTCCACCGACGCCGGTCCTATGTTCGATTTCATCAAATCGTATGGGCTCATGACGCAGGGGGACTTCGGAGCCAATACGGGGTCCGGCCCGCCGGAATGGGAAGCCAAGGAATCCATCGGTCGCACGGGCTACGTGTGTTTGTCGGTACCGGAAGCGGTACAGGCCCAAGTGAAGCGGTGTGAGGATCATTTCAAAAACGGACCGACCTTCGACCTCGTCAAGTTCCAAGGGGGTGACGGCGGAGGCTGCGAATGCGACCGCTGCGATCCCTACGGGCTGACCTTCATCAAAGTCGTCGAGCAAATGGCGAGCGCCATTCACAAATACCATCCCGAGACGCGCGTGTATTTCACGAACCAGAAATTTGATGACGCGGACGATCAGGCCATCTTCAAATACCTCCAGGAAGAGCCGCGGGAGTGGCTCTGGGCCTGGGGCTATGGGCCGGGCTCGGATGCCATGAGCTGGCAGCCCGGGCATCGTCAGACCCACGCCATGGACCTGTTCCGCTATCCCGGCTACGGCCCCTTCGACCGCTACAACCAGGAAATCGTCCATCAGTTGCCGCCGCAGCAAGTCCTCGTCCATTACAATGAGATCACCCACTGGCGCTACTCGCAACACGGCTATATCCAGATGTATCCCCGCGCCGATCGCAACGGCGACCTGCCCCCGCCCTGGAATCACTGGATCTACGAACGGCGTCCCGACCAGGCCTTGACCATGGTCTACGACCGGCTCACGTTCTATGCGTGGCCGAAGTTCTACCACTGGCTCTTCGGTGAAGTGAACCGCTACGGCGTCGGCGACATCACCCACTCGAGCGGCCATCACGATCATTTCAACCAGTGGATGTGGCAGCGCCTTCTTTGGAACCCACACATGAGCGTCGAGGCCGTCGTCGACGAGTATTGCCGAACCTGGTTCGGACCCGAAGCCGCGCCGTACATGGCCAAAGCGATCTTCCAGTTGGAAGAGAATCTGGAAGAAGACCCCGAAACACCCATCGGGGATAAGTCCGGCATCGACGAGTACTACGCGCTCGTGAAGGAAGCCGGCGAGCGCATACCCGCACATCACATGAAGACCAATTGGATCTGGCGCGAGTACATGCAGAAAGGCGCGCTGGACTGGTACATCAAGCGGGACGTGCAACAGCAGGTGGCCCTGCAAGAACGGATCGAACTACGTACGGCGAAGATTCTCGAAAGCGGTAACGCGGAAAAATCGATTTCCGAAATGCTGTCCTGGTTTGACGAACTCGAGGAAACGCCGGAGATGGCCGCCCTGCGCGAGGAGGCGGGACGGCTCGGCGAGGAGAGCAACGCCCTCTACGGTGTGCGAAGCGAAGGCTATTTCAACCTCGAACACGACTTCATCGGACTGGGCTGGCTCAAGCGCCAGTTGGAGCGCGCCCGCGATACAAACGGCGAAGAGCGCAACGAACTGTTACGCATGATTGTCGCATACGAAGACCCGGGCGAGGGCGGTTTCTACGACAACCTGGGAACGGCAAATCCTGCGCCCAACGTGGAATTCGGCTACCCCTACGACCATGGCCAACCTTATGTTGACGGCATGCTCGACGAAGGCAATCGCCCCAGTCAGCGTTCCATGCACTTCACGCAGAACGAAGACCAGGGTGTCACGCTCGAATACCGCGGACTCGATCCCGATGCCACCTATCGCGTTCGCTTCACGCTGGTCCGTCCCTGGTTCCAGGATCGCTACGCTCATCGCATGAACCAGAAATCGGAATCGATCTACGCCGACGACATCCTGCTGGTTCGCGAACTGGAGTTGCCGTACATGATGAGCGACTTTTTCACCTTCGACATTCCGAGGGAAGCGACGCAGGACGGCAAAGTCGTCATCCGTTTTGAAAAGGCCCACGACGTTGCGACCGGAGACCGCGTGACCGTGGAACAATGGCGCAACTCCGGCGGCTGGGGCACCCTCCTGTCCGAGGCATGGCTGATGAAATCGAACGATTAGCTTTCGGCAAGCACTGACGGCAGAACTTTCAAGAGGGCATCGGCGACGAGCCGGTGCCCTCGCGCGTTCGGATGCATGCCGTCCAGGAGCAGCGACTCGTCCGGATAGTTTCCCTGGTGCTCCTTGAAGAGCTGCCACACATCGACCAGCGGCACTTCTTCCTCAACTGCGACGTTTCGGACAACCTCCGCATAGTCGGCGAGCAGCACGTTAAAGCCCTCGGAATCGTCTGGATCGTACGGCGGTTTGCCGTATAGTTCGATCAACTTCGGCGTCCACGCAAGCGGATTCGGCGTCATCAGGATGGGCCGGCTTCCCCGTTCCTTCAGCGTCTCCACGAAGTGCCGGAGATTGACGCGGTAAATCTCAATCGGCACCCGCGGCTCGGTATCCCCCTTCCAGACATCGATTGCCGCATCATTAATGCCGAAAGCCACCGTCACGACATCGGGCTCCCGCGCCAACACGTCCTGCTCAAAGCGCAAGCGAGCGTCGGCGGTCGAATTTCCGCCGACCCCGGCATTGACCACGGCTGCGCCCGGCAGATGCTCTTGGAGCAGCGTTCCAAAAATCGCCAGATCGCCACGTGGTGCGGTCGTGGAATCGCCGAACAGTACGATGGTCATGCCCTGCTGCGGGTTCGCGCGAGACGGCTCATTCGCGCCGCCTACCGCTACAGCCGCCGCCACGGCACACACGAGCAGAACGAATCCGATTCGCTCCTTCATAGCGGTCCTCTCGCCCCTCTGCCTCGAATCGCCCGCATCGGCTTGCCGGCAACTTCGAAATATCTTATGCTCTGATGAGGGGCGGACACAACGGGCAGGGCGAGTACCATGATTCAAGTTTTCATTCCGCTGATTTGGAATGCATTCTCGTCAACAAGGAGAATATCCGATGTACAGCCATCGATCGGTTCGTATCCTGACGTGGATTCTTGCGGCCGCGATCGCGGCTCCCCTCTTCGCCGAAGAATCGAGCTTCGTGCCGCTCGTGAAGGACGGCCGTCCCACGGTCTATCTGGACCGAACCAACGCCGACGATGTTATTGCGGTCGCGCTGGATGACTTCATCGCCATTATTACCCGCATAAGCGGCGCGAAGATCCCCATTGAACCCGGTGACGGATTAACGCCGCTCTACGTCGGCGAAGCGGACCACTTCGAGTCGCTGAAGCTCGATGTACCGAAGCTGGATCCCGAAGGCTTTGTGATCCACGTTGCGCCGGACGCCATTCACCTCATCGGCGGATCGCCACTGGGTACGCAGCATGCCCTCTACACCGTGCTCCGCGATCTCGGGTGCCGTTGGATCATGCCCGGCGCCATTGGCGAGTGCATACCCGAATCGAAGGACCTCGTTCTCGCGGTACAACACACGGTCGACGAACCGGACTTTCTCTTCCGCGACATCTGGTACGCCTACGGCTGTTCGCCGGATGGGTCGCAACGCCGCGCGGAATGGCTGCGGCGCAACCGTATGAACCGTCCCGCCATCCAGCACGGACACAATCTCACCAACACGCTCGCCGTATTCGCGCCCTTCGAGGAACGGCCGGAACTCTACTCGTTGAACGACGGCGAGCGGAAGAAGTCGCAGATCTGCACGTCAAATCCCGAGGTAGTCGAGTTGGTGGCCAAGGCCATCGCGCAGCATCTCGTTGCCCACCCCGAAACCATCGCCTACTCGCTCTGCCCCGATGACAACACGGATTTCTGCGAATGCGACAACTGCACCGCGCTGGATTCCGGACGCATCGACAGCGGCGGCAAACCCAGCATCTCCGACCGTTATCAGGTCTTTTTGAACGGCGTGTCTGAATATCTGAAGAGCAGTCATCCGAATGTGTGGCTGACCCACTATGCTTACAATGAAAACCACACCGACCCTCCGGTCAACACGCCCGTCGACCCAAACACCTGCATCTTCGCCACGACAAGCGTGTACTGCTCCGCCCACGGCATCGGCGACGCCTTCTGTCGCTCGCGCGTGGCCTTCAAAGACCTGCTGGCGCAATGGACCTCGATGACAGACCACGTGTTCATTTACGAGTACGACCCGGTTCCCTACAGCGGCGGGCTTCCCTGGCCCATGTGGGAGTCGCACGCCCGGGAGATGGCGGCGTACAAGGCGCTCGGCGTCAAAGGCGTTTCTTTCGAAGGCCAGAACTCCTGGGCCGCCTACTTCCTGAATTACTGGCTTGCCGCGCAGTGCATGTGGGATTCCACGCTCGACGGCGACGCGCTATTCAACGACCTCATGCAATCGTTCTTCCAGGAAGCGGCCCCCGAGATGAGCGAGTATTACAACGCGCTCGCAGAACCGTTCCGCGGCCTCGAACGCAAGGTGGAGTGGGGCCTCTCGGAGTATCCGAAGTTCTTCACCCGTGATGTCGTGTCGCAGGCGGGCGAGGCTTTGGCGCGCGCACGGGCGAAGGCGAAGACGCCCGTGGTTCAGCAACGGCTGGAAATGGTCGGACTTTCCCACGAGGAAATGGACGCGTACGTCACCTTCCGCACCGCGGACGACTCCGTCACCTTCGAGGAATACCAGCAAGCCATCGGCCGGCTGAACGCGACCATCGATCGCATGGAAGCCATCAACGAGGACTACCTTCTCGCGGACATCGCCCGCGAAAAGACCGCCGTGGGAATCGCCGATCGCTTCGCACAGGAGCAAGGTTTCGTCAACCGCTGGCTTCTCTGCGGTCCCTTCGACAATCTCGGGATGGAAGGCCACGACAAGGCATACCCGCCGGAACAAGCGATCAATCTGGACGCGACCTACGAAGTTAAAGACGGCGTACCGGTGAAATGGCGTCCCAACCACACGCCGGAGTGGACCGGATACGTCGACCTGCTACCCGAATACGACGAGACGGATTGGGTCTGCGCTTACGCCCTATGTTGGGTAACACTTGACGATGGACCCCGCGAGGTCATGTTCCGAATCGGGAGCAACGATTCCGTGAAAGCGTTCCTCAACGGCGAGGAGGTCTGGGACAACAAGATCAGCCGGCCCGCCGCCGCCGACGACGATCTCGTGCCGGTAACACTTCCCAAGGGCACGTCCACGGTCATGCTGAAAATCGGCCAGACCGGCAAAGACTGGGGACTCTACTTCCGCATCACCGAACGCGACTCCGACGCCATCCCCCCAGGCCTGCACATATCCAACGAACCGCCTAACTGAAGCGCATTCAAGGAGCACAGGCTTCCAGCCTGTGTAGAGTTCATGTGCATCCTGCACATGGAAAACACAGGCTGGAAGCCTGTGCTCCTTGAACTCACCCAAGCTTATTGCCAACGCCCACAATAATCGTCGACAGAATCAGCACCGCGATCCCCGCCGCGATCCATCTGCGCGTCACGCTGCTGCTCCCCTTCCAGTCCCGGAACGCCAGCGCCCAGAGATTGCTGAACACGATGATAAAAGCCATGTGCAGCGTCCAACTGGAGAAATCGTAGCGCCCCATCTGCGTTGTGCCCATACCGTAGAACATGAACTGGAAGTACCAGATCGTGCCGGCCAGCGCCGAGAGCGCGTAGTTCCGTAGCGCCGGAGTACCGGCGAAGTTGAGATAGTCCCCCGCGCTGCGGTTCTTCCAGTTAAGATACACGCACCAGATGCAATTCGTTGTGAATCCACCCGCGAAGATTACGATGAGGACAGGCGTGTTCTGCCAAAGCGCGGGAGTGCCGTGCTCTACCGCAATCGCCGCGATAGGCTTCCCCGCCGCGAGCGCAAAGGCCATGCACGCGCTCATGACACCGGCAAAAATGGCGACCCACACGCCCTTTCTGAAATTGAACTCCTGAATCGATGCCGACTTCTCGTCGGCGGATAATTCGCGCTCCTTGCGTATCCCCGCCTTGCCGCACACGGCAATACCCGCGAGGCACACGCCAACACCCGCCAATACCGTCAACCCTGAAACATTGGTAAACATGGGAAGCAACGTGCCGTCAAACAGTGGCGGAATGAGCGTCCCGAACGCGGCACAAAACCCCAAGGCCAGCGCATACCCAAGCGATAGCCCAAGATACCGCATGGACAGGCCGAAGGTGAGTCCGCCGACACCCCACAGAACGCCGAACACATAGCTCCAGAACAAACTCGAACCCGGCGATGCCTTTAGGATCGCTGCCGCATCGGGCGCCGCGAGCAGTGCAACGATCCACGGCGCGATGATCCAGCTGAACACGCCGCCTACGAGCCAGTAGCTTTCCCACGCCCAGTTGCGCACACCCTTGAACGGAATGTAGAAACTGCCCGCGGCAAATCCCCCCACCGCATGCAGAAAGACCCCAAAAAACGGATTAACCACGACGTTTCTCTCCCCCTGATGTCACAAACTGACGGTTTCGAACGGCAGCCCGAGCAATGTGGCGACCTTCTGAAAGACTCCCGCGTTCCTTCCAACCGACATGGCCACGTGATGGGTCGGACCCAAAGCAAACCACTCGTTCATGAACTGGGACGGTCCTTTCGCGAACCGCACCGGGGTCATCGTATTGCCGATGCGGAGGATCTCTCCGTCCGTCGCCTCGCCCTGGTTGACGATCATCTTCAGCCGGCCATCGACGGTTTGTGTGACGCCCAGAATCGTGATAGGGCCCGTCTTCACCTTCGCCTCCACCGAAACACCCGCGCCCCACTTCCCGTGGTACAAGCCCATGCCGCGCAAAATCGGCTTTTGATCGGAAATGCTGATATGGAAAGGACCATCGTGCCCCATGAGGATCGTCTGGTCTACGAAGTCCGTCGCCACAATCTCGCTGTAGCTGCCGCCCACGCACAGGATATCCGAGATCTTCATGGCGATGGCGGTCTTCATGTCGCCCTCGCCGGAGCAGGGGATCCCGCGCGCGGTCAACAGCGAATGACCCAGGATGAACCCCGCCTGCAACCGCTCGTACTCGTTGTCCGGCGCGCCGCGGTAGTAGTAGGTCAACGCGTCGAGATCGAATTCGCGCACGAGTTTCTCCTGCGCCACCGCCACCGTGCACGACCAGTCCAACTGATCCGGAGTCGGTTTCTTGGCGAGCGGGTCGGAGGGCGAATCCTCGCTGATGATGAAGAGGTCCTCGATCTCCCGCAGCTTGGCCTTCTTCTCCGCCTCAGTCACGTCGGCCACGAGCCGCGCCAGGTCGCACATTTCCAGAATCTCCACGTGCAGACCCGTCTGCGCCTGGATCATCGTGAAATCGCTGTACATGTCCAGCATGCCGGGGTACGTGTGCCCGAGAAACCCCATGCGGCCGTACTGCAAGGTCCGCACCACCGACGCCGCCCTTACCCACGCGTCGATCTCCTCCCACGCCGCGATGGCGTCGGGATGTTTCGACGTGGCCTCGTTCGCCACCGAAATCTGGGGCGTCATCTCCAGACCCAGCAGCCCGCTCACCACATGGAAGGGAATGCCCGACCGCGTGTAGGCGTTCGCGATCTCCGGTACGCAACACGCGCAGCAATGCGCCAGCCACTCCCCGGTTGCGGTCTTCGCGTAGTTCATCCGCTCGGACGGTTGCAGGTTCAAGACGATGGTAGGCCGTTTGCAGATCTGCTGAATCGGCAGATGTGTCGCGCTCATCGCATAGGTGGCCGCGTGGCAGACCAGCAGGTCGACGCTCTGAGCGTTGAAGAACTCCCCCGCCGCGTGCGCCTTCGCTTCCGTGTCCACCATGCCGAAGTTGTGAACCTCGCCACGCGCCGCCAGCCGCCTCTCGACGAACTTGCCGTAGTCGATCAATCGATCGAGCAGCCCTTCAAACTGCTCCCAGTAATGGGCATGACCGATCGAGTACAGACCGATGCGGCCCTGCAATGCAGGCTTTATTGCAGACAACTCCGGCATCGAAATCACCCCAGTTTGCGCCAACCGTTCACACGGCCATACGCGACGGCCCTACAGCATCACGGTCACGCCCGTATTCGCGGATTCATAACACGCGGCCAGCACCCTTTGACTGTGCAATCCCGCGTCCGCGCCGGCCGACGGCTCCGTCCCCTTGAGCACGGCTTCGGAGAAGGCCTCGATCTCG
>JAHDWY010000873.1 GCA_023384315.1 Candidatus Hydrogenedentota bacterium
GGGCTCCGGTCCGGGTCGGGGAATGACGATCCAGTCCATTCCTGCCGGAAGGTCGTGACGAACGGCCCGGAACGCTTCTCGAACCAGACGTTTGATCCGGTTGCGTCGGACGGCGTTGCCATACCGGCGTGGGACGGAGATACCCAGCCGGGAAAAAGGGTATGCGCCAGGAGCGCTCCGCAGCATCAGGTGCTGGTCGGATGCACGCGTGCCCTGCTGAAAGATGCGGTCGAAATCCTGCTTGGAGCGGATTCGGACGGCGGGCGGAAAGGTGTTCTGCCGCGGCGTAGCCATGTCCGCTCATTGTACCCCGACGTTGCATAATGGCGAGGCATGAAAACCCATCGCGGAAGGTGAGAGAACAGGCGGCATTGGCGCAGCGTGGGTGACGAATTAAGAGCCTATCCCAAAACCTCCTCGTGAGCCGATGAATACGACGAGGCGCGGAGGCGCCCGTTGAGCGAGGAGGTCCAAGGATGGACACGAAACGGATATCGGATCGATGGCGGATTCCGGACGCATTGTGGGAACGGATCGAGCCACTGCTGCCGAGGATCCGGCGGAGTTGCAAGGGCGGCCGACCGCCGGTTCCGTTCCGGCAGGTGATGGACGGAATCTTCTACGTACTTCGGACGGGCTGCCAGTGGAAAGCGGTCCCGCCGGAGTTCGGCTCGGGCAGCACACTGCACCGTCGGTTTCAGGCATTTGTGAAGCGGGGTGTGTTCCGCAAGCTGTGGCAGGTCGGGCTGATGGAGTACGACGAGTTGCGTGGCATCCAGTGGGATTGGCAGAGCATTGATGGTGCGATGACCAAGGCTCCGCTCGGGGGGGAAAAATACGGGCCCGAACCCCACAGATCGGGCCAAATCGGGCACCAAGCGAAGCCTGCTTACCGATGGCGACGGCGTACCCTTGGGTCTGGCGGTCAGCGGGGCCAACACGCATGACAAGTGGCTCGTGCAGCCCACACTCGAAAGCATACCGGTGGAGCGGCCGGAGCCGACATCTCGCCGGAAACAGAACATGTGCCTGGACAAAGGATACGACTACGCGGATGTGCGTGAGTTGGTCGCCGACTGGGGCTACACCGGCCACATCAAGTCGCGCGGACAAGAAGAGGCCGAGCGGAAAGCGATTCCCGGCTACCGGGCACGGCGTTGGGTGGTGGAGCGGACGCATTCGTGGTTCAACCGATTTCGCCGACTACTCATCCGGTGGGAGAAGAAGTCGGCCAACTACGTGGCTTTTCTCCACTTCGCCTGCGGCTGGATGACCTTTCGTGCCGCAGGGGTTTTGGGATAGGCTCTAAGACCACGACGATGAGCTTGCCTCCGTTTTCGGGTCTTTGCGCCACCTCATTGGCGGCGCAAAGGGCGGCGCCCGATGAAATGCCGCACAAGATGCCTTCCCGAGCTGCTGCTTTGCGGGCCCACTCGAACGCGTCCTCATCGCGCACTTGGATCACGTCGTCGATCACCGAAATATTCATGACGCGAGGAATGAACCCAGCCCCGATCCCCTGAATCTTATGAGGCCCGGGACGCAGTTCCTGGCCCGTCCTCGTCTGCGTGATCACCGGCGAGCCCGTCGGTTCCACGGCGATGCACTTGAATTCAGGTTTACGTTGCTTGAGGACCTCGCCAACTCCTGTGATCGTGCCGCCCGTGCCAACGCC
>JAHDWY010000874.1 GCA_023384315.1 Candidatus Hydrogenedentota bacterium
GGAGGCACTACCTGCCCATACTGCAAGAAGCATTCCCGGAACGGCTCAAGAACGTTCAACCGGAACAGGTCTACCAGGCGGTGAACCGCGTCGAACATTCGCTCATCCGCGTGGAGGCCGACGAATGCACCTACAACCTCCACGTCATCCTTCGCTTTGAAATCGAGGTGGGGCTCATCGAGGGCACGCTGTCCGTCGACGACGTGCCGGACGCGTGGAACGCGAAGGTGAAAGAGTACCTCGGCCTCGATGTGCCCGACGACGCGCACGGATGTTTGCAGGATATCCATTGGTCCCACGGCGCATTCGGGTACTTCCCCACCTACGCGCTGGGCAACCTGTATGCCGCGCAATTGTTCGAGACCATCGTGGCGGCGATCCCGGATTTATGGACACAGGTCGATCGGGGAGAATTCGCGCCGTTGCTGGGCTGGCTTCGGGAGAACATCCACCGGCACGGCCGGCGCAAACTGCCGCTGGAAATCCTCAAGGACGCGACCGGCAAGGACCCTGACTGGCGGCCATACTTGAAGTATCTGGAGGAAAAGTACGGCGCCTTATACGATCTGGATGCCGAGTGTTCCGAGTCTTGAGAACGCGACTTCACAATTACGATACTACGACGAGATCGTACCTTAGCTCGAAGAACTTCCCCCTTGATCCCCCTTCAAAGGGGGAATGGTTCGTAGCGCTTCGCGTTACGCAAGGTGAGCACGGCGATGTCGATTGCGGTCCATAAGACAGCAACTGTTTACAATAACTTGGCTGGTTACAATTCCCCCTTCGAAGGGGGATCAAGCGGGGTTGTTCGCTCAAGCAATCAGCCAAACCTCGGAAGGCCGTCGAAGCTACTGACATCGGGGGCGGTGTAGGGCGCGATTTTCACGCGATGCTACGCTGCAAGGCGACGACCACCCCCTGAAGCTGAACGGAGGCCGCGGACACAAACAAGGGTTGCATGGCCGCGTTCGCCGGGCGCAACTCAATTGTGTCGCCGTGACGGTAGAAATGCTTCACCGTCGCCTCGTCGTCCACGAGGGCAACCACGATATCCCCTTCTTTCGGGCGGGCCTCCGGATTCACGATGATCGTGTCGCCGTCGAGGATGCCGTCTTCGATCATGCTGTCGCCCTGCACTTTCAGGCAGTACGCTCCGGGACGCAAATGGGCCGACGAAACGGGAACGTGCCCTTCGACATTCTCCTCGGCGAGGATAGGGAAGCCTGCCGCGATCCGGCCCACGAGCGGCAGTACGCCGATGTCGTTTTGATACAGGCCTGCGGAGGCCTGGTCGGTGACGTGAATGCTGCGGGCCTTGGACGATCGCTCGATATACCCCTTCTTCTCCAGCGCCACGAGATGGTCGTTGACCCCGTTCGTGGACGAGATGTTGAACCGGACTCCAATCTCCGCAATGGTCGGCGGCATGCCGTTGTCCCGGATGCAGTCAATAATAAACTCCAGGATCTCGCCCTGCCGTTTCGTGAGCCCTTTTGCCATCTCCGCCTCCAAGCTGAATTCTTTTTCAGTT
Organism: Candidatus Hydrogenedentota bacterium; assembly: GCA_023384315.1. Lineage (GTDB taxonomy): Bacteria > Hydrogenedentota > Hydrogenedentia > Hydrogenedentales > SLHB01 > JAHDWY01. The sequence continues at coordinate 1,532 of JAHDWY010000874.1, forward strand.
AATCTAGCGCAGATGCGGCGATTTGTCAAGCGGAATACGGCGATGCCCCGCGAATAAACGATTTGCGGCGAACGAACCAGACGAAGCCATTCGAGACTTGCGATTTGCCCGTTCGGTGAAATGCAAGGCCCATATTCGCAATA
>JAHDWY010000050.1 GCA_023384315.1 Candidatus Hydrogenedentota bacterium
TTCACGGTCATTTCGGCGAAGGCCCGGCATCCCGGAGTTCCGCAGGCGCCGCAGTTGGCCTTGGGCAGCATGTCTTCGACCGCATCGATTCGCGGATCTTCGTAGACATAGAGCTTCTTGTTGGCCACCGCGAGGATCGCCGAGAGGGCGCCTCCGAGGCCAATCATAACGCTCCCTGCTGTCAGGATCTCCGTAATCATTCCACCAGGCCTTTAGCGTTGGCTTGGCGCTGGGCCAAGAGCCTTCCAGACCGTCCAATGCGGTCGTCAAGTAAAGAGTACGCAACTTCAATGCCAGAGTATAGAAGAAGTTGATAATGATTCGTATATTGTTTACTTGTAGATGCATAGAGAGCGTGAGGGAGTGGCTGGAGATACCAGAAACGGCGTCCAGACGGTGCCAAAGACATAACTGTTCAGGACAGGTCTGTCATAGGCTCTCTGAGAAGGGATCGACCCGCAGTTCTCTGGCGGACCACAATAGAAAGGGCGCGTCATCCCGATTTGGATGACGCGCCCGGGTCACTTCATCTGGAGGCTCTGGCACTGTGGCCTGGCCTCGGATTAACGGTTAGGGCACAACCGTCATACTGATGGGTATGGCCAACTCGTTTCCGCCGTTCGAAAGTACGTTGATCGTCGTGTTTACCGGTCCCAAGCCTAACACGGTCGGATCGACCGTCACTGTTACCATGTCGGTCTCCGAGGTAGTGGACCCGGAAGACGAGATGATGGACTCGACCCACACCGGCAGACCCGTAGTCGGGATTTGCCAGTTCAGCGTGCTCTGGCCCGTGTTTGCGATGTTGAACGTCGCGGACTGCGGGCCACCCGCTTGGGACACGTTACCGAAAGCCAAGACCGCTGTGTTGGTCACACTCAACACCGGCGGTTGAATTTCGATGCGCATCAATACGGGCACTGAGCCGACGACGCCGAGGGTCCCGGTGGTGTACCGAATGTTCAGCACGCTGTTGTACACACCTGGCGCGATCGTGCGATCGACCTGGACGAAGGGACTGTCCGTGATCGTGGTAGTATCCAGGATGCCTGCATCCGGTGTTACACTCCGGACGAATATCGGGATGTCCTCCACGGCCCAATTGAGATACACCTCGTCGGTGCCGACGTACGGATACGAGCCGCCGATATTTCGCACCGTCAGCGTAGTGTTGTTGATGGCGGTGCCGAAGTCGATGAACAAGGGATCCACAAACGGCGTGGGGAAGGCCGGCGCCAGGAAGGGATCGGCATCCACGTCAATGGTGTCGGGATAGATGAAGTACTTGGGTTCCGGATCGGCGAGGTAGGTGCTGTTGTCAACGAACAGGCTTACCGTGAATGGGCCGCCGACGCCCGCGAAGTCGAACTGTACCAGGTCGCCGAAGGAACCGTAAGGCAGGACGTCCACGGGGGTAGGCGCGTCGAGGCGATAGTTGCCGCCGCCCAGGTTCTGAAGCGTCCAATCTTCAACGATGCCACCCTCGGCAAGCGGCACCTTGCTCACGACCGGAGCCGGTCCCGTGGAGGCCACGGAGAACAACAGGCGGTTGATGTTGCGCGGGATGTATTCCGCGCGGATCGTTACCTGAGAGGCACCGCCAACGATGCCGGGGGTGCGCATGGAGATCTGCCCCATCCGAATGTCGCCGACGACAGCTGACAGGTCGATGTTCTGTTCTTCCAGGGTCCCCTGGATGATGCCCTGGTCGGGAGTATCGTTCGGATTGTCGAGCGCGCCGTCGAAGCGAATGGGCACGTTCTCTTCTTCACCGAGGCTCACGTAACTCAATACCGTGTGCGATGCCAGATCGATGTTGCATTCATCGACTTTGTCGAGGAAGTTCGCCACGGTGGGTTGACCCAATCCATCAAGTAGACTGAGGTAATAATGCCCGCCCGTGCCCGCGGCAAGCCGCGCCATGGGTTCGTGGTTGACTTCCACGCCCCAACCCACGGAGAACGCGCGCACTTTAATGGGGACCAGGAAGTCGATCGTATCCTGGATCTCGCCGGGAGGCGTCGTCAGCCGTCCGTCCGAGAACATGACGATCGCACGGATATCCGCATCGTCGAAGGGAATCAGCGGAGAATCATCGTCGCGCAATTGAATCGCGGCCGATTCGACTGCGGGAAGAATTGCGGACGCGCCGTGGTCCGTCACATTGATGCTCTGCAAGGCCGCCTGCAAGGTGGCGCGATCCGAGGTGAAGTCCTGGATCACCGTGGCAGGCGCGTTGCGATCGTGGAATTCCATGATCGCCATCTCCGCGAATCCACGCTCCACATTGGCGAAGTAGTCGAAATAGTTGTCGATGAACAACCCGCCGGTCGTTTCGTAGAGCGTCTGAACGTCAGTACCCACCGACGCCGCGGCATCCCGGACGCTGCCCGAATAATCGAGCAGCAGGACCACCTTGGTTCGAAGATCGGTCCGGTAGTCGGACAAGGGTTCGGTCAATGTGCTGTTTTGCAGCAGCACGACCTGGGTCGTTTCCGAGGGCTCTTCGATCTGCACGCCGTCTTCGAAGATCCGGTATGCGTCAATCAGGAGTTCCGGCGCCATCAGGAACGATTGATCCCCGATGTCCCGCATGATAAAGCTCCAACGCACCATCGAAGGAATGCGGGCGCGTGCGATGGCCGTCTGGAACGCCAGCGGCGTCGCTTCCACGGAAACGGTCACCGTCGCCGGTTCGACGTCGGCCCGGATATTGCCAAGCGAGTCGAGAGCATATACAGTGAAGGTGCCGGTCGCACCGGTGCTTTCCAGCAGGCTGCGGTCGATGGATACATTGATGGGCTGGAAATCCTTAATCGGGCTGCTCGTGCCGATGCTGGTGCCGGTCGAGGGACTGTTGAAGAGCCAGAGCCGGTCGCTGACGATGAGGAAGTTCAATACCGTTCCCGGGTCGCCGATATTGGCGACGAAGAACTGCGCCGAGTTGCCTGTCAATCCGAAGTCCAACTGCTCGGGGGACACGCCAATGATGGGACGGAGCGGAACCTGAATCGTGACGTCGAGCGTGCGTGTGCCACCGTTTGACGTGATAGGAATCGCCGCGACGTAACCACCGGGCGAGAGACTTGCGCGGTTGACCGTGATGGTCAGGTTCGAGATCTGCGCGCCCGTATTCGAGCCCGCGACGGGCGCGATGCTCAGCCACGTGGGGAATGTGTTGGGATCGATGTTCCAGTTGAGCGTGCCGGTGCCGGCATTCTGTATCGTGAAATTGAACGTCGTGGCCGCGTCGCCCAAGGGCGCCAACGGCTGTCCGCTGCTGTTGAGGAAGCCCGTGTCCACGTCGAGCACGGGGACCTCGGCAACGTTCAAGTTGACGGTGACGTCGACGTTTCCTGCGTCACTCGTTACCGGGAAGGTAAACGTGTGGGTGCCTACTGAGAGGCCGGTGCGGTCGACCATGAGGATGACCGATTCCGTGTTGGACGATACGCTGCCGTTCGTGGGAACCGGGGAGACCACGCTTAGCCAGGCCGGGAACGCGCCCGTGTTCACGCTCCAATTTACGGTACCCGTTCCGCCGTTGCTCACGATGAAAAGCTTGGTTGTCGCGAACTTGCCGAAATTCAATGTCGTGGGCGTAACCACGAGCTGCGCGGGCGCCACCGTCATGTTGGCGACGACGTTTGCAGCGCCGCCGTCGGACGTGATCGCCAGCGTTCCCATGTAATCGTTGGGACTCAATCCGGTGCGATCGACATCAACCGTGATGATTTCGGTTTCCGTCGTTGTCGATCCCGACAGGGGACCAGCGGTCAGCCATGGAATGGACTCGCTGATATTCCAGTTCAGCGTTCCGGTCCCGGTGTTTCGGATCGTGAAGGTCAGTTGGACGAGATTGGTTCCAAAATTGAGTACCGTCGTCGACACCGAAAGCAATGGCGTGGGGCCCGGCACGGTCATGGTAACAGGGACCGTCACGTTCCCGCCGTTCGACGTGAATTCGATGTTGTCGCTGTAGATTCCGGGTGACAAGCCCGTGCGATCGACCGTTACAATGATGTTTGTCGGCGTGCCGCCGGTGCTGCCTTGTATGGCCGAGGTGCTCAGCCAGGGGATGTTTTCGGTCAACTGCCAATCGACCGTACCTGTGCCGGCGTTTGCGACGGTCAGGTTTTCGGACAAGTCCGTTTCACCGAAATCGAGATTCGCCGGCGTGACCTGAAGCGTGGGGGGGAGGGGCGCCGCGGCGACCTGAATGGTGACGCTTACGATGCGGTTCCCGCCGTTGGACGCGATCATGAATTCGCCGTTGTAGGTGCCTGGTGTCAATCCCGTGCGATCCACGGTCATCGTCACATTCGTCGGTCCTCCAACGGGCGTGCTGCCTGACAGGGGACTCACCGACAGCCACGTTGGCAGGGGGCCGATGCTCCACACCAGGACGCCCTCTCCAGCGTTCGAGACGGCGAACGTATCCGAAACGGTGGTCGAGCCGAAATTGAACGCGGCCGGGAGAACCTGGATGGCCGCATCGCCCGTCGTATTCGTTCCGGTTGGACAGCCCACTGCTCCTAACATCACCACCGTCGCCAGCGCGATCTGCGATGCCCAGGACATCGCGGCGCGGGATCGGATACCGTGTGGGAGAGTTCGCTTCATGGCTTACTCCTCGGCGAGAAACGCCAGCAATCTACCTTCGCCGATACAACCGGCTCGTTCGTTTTCGTTTTCAGGCCCATCCTTCGGCGGCCCGACATCATGGTTCAATCGGCAAGGGAAGCTGGCTGATTCCGACGACGAAGTCGTCGAAGTCCGTCGTGCTATCCTCGTCGTAGTCGTAGGCACCCGCCGCGTCCGGATCGAACCCGTCTTCCAACAGCAGCGGAATCACATCGGATTGGCTGGTTTCCGTCGACACAATCAATTCGGTTGGGTATTGGAAGTACTTCGTGAACGGGGGATTCACGTAGATTTGGTTGTCCACGCGGAAGCCCACGCCGAAGTCGCCCACGAGCCCGGAGAAGTTGATACGGAACAGGTTTCCGAACGCGCCGTAGCGAAGGGGATCGGTTTCCGCAGTCAACGCGGTGAACACGCCGCCGCCTTCGTCAAGCAGCACCCAATCGCTGATCAGTCCTTCGGGATCGATGGAAACGGTAAACGCCTCCGTTGAGAAGACGCGAATCCGAATCTGGCTGATGTTCCGTGGAACGTAATCCGCGCGCACGTCAACTCGCGCCGAGTTGTCGGGCTGGATGCCGGTGGTGTGCAGCGCGAGCTGGCCCGCGCGCACGTCGCCTCCGAGGGCAATGACGGCGTCCTTCTGGAAGCTGCCTTCCAACCCCTGGTAATTGCCCGTGATCAGGTAATTGTGGCTGCCTTCCTGAAACAGGGAGATGTAGGTCAGCACCACTTGCCGTTGCAGTTCCGTTGCGATCTTGCCCGGCGCGCCGGGACCACCCGTGATTTCGTTCTGAAGCAGGTTGACCAGATCGGCAACCGTCGGTGCGGGATAGTAGTGCCCACCCGTCTCGGTGGCCATCTGGATCAGGGCGGACGCGCGGACGTTCTCACCAAAGCCGATGGGATAGAGCCGGACGCGCCGATCCTGGGCGGCCGTGATGACTTCGTCGACCGTGGCGACCGACGAGGTGTCGCGCCCATCGGAAATGAACACGATGGCGCGCACATCCGTGTCGTTGAACGCCAGAACGCCGATGTCCTCGTTCTCGAGCCGTTCACAGGCGTCGACCAGGGCATCGTTGATTTCGGAGGCCCCGTGCTCGCCCAGCGGCACGGAGAAGGCCTGTAACTCCGTCGTTAGGGAGGTGCGGTTGGTAGAAAAGTTGTGTATGAGACGGTCCGTCTGCTGGCGTTCGTGATACTCCATGATCGCCAGACGATAGGACTCGGGCAGATCGTTGATGAAATCCACGGACGCAGTGACCATCTGATCGATGGCCGTGCCGCTTCCCGGCGGGGCGTTGAACATACTGCCCGTGTAATCCAGCAGCAGCACGAGATTGTAGCGAAGGTTGTCCGCGCCCGTTACGAAGAGGTTGGTTTCATCCGTGTCGAGGGCGACCATGTCCTCCTCGATGGTGAACGCGGTCTGGAGTTCGTCAAGCACGTCCGGGTCGGTAGTGTCGATGGCGTTGCCCAACGCATCGCGCAACAGGAATACGAACCGTTGGATAAACGGCGGCCGCGAGCGGTTTTCCGCGCCCTCGAAGACCAGCGGCGATGCCTCGACGTTCACGACGACTTCTACCGGGTCCAACCCATCCGCCGATACCGTGATGGTGCCGCCATCGGTCTCACCGGTGAGGGCGCCGCGATCGATCGTCACGGTGATGGGCACCCGATCCCACGCGAGCGGATTACCGGTTCCCGTGCTCATTCCGGAGTCGGGCTCAAAGAAAATCAGGTCAGGAAGGTCGGTCGAAATGGTGAACTCCTGTTCGCTGCCGGAAGCGCCGCTGTTGAATACGTCGAAGGTAAGCTGGTTGAGTGTCGTTCCGTAATCGAGGACTTCCGGCTCAACCCCAATTTCCGCACTGGCGCCCGCCGAGATATTCAATGTCACGGTCACGTCGCCGGCGTTTGATTCAACGATGATGAGGAAGGTGTATACGCCCGGATCAAGTTGCCCGCGGTCAATCTCTACATCGACCATGCTCGTCGCGCTCGCCTGGGTTGTACCTCCAGAGGGATCGATGGTCATGTACGCGGGCGGATCGATTTCCGTACCCGGATCATCCGCGTCTTCCAGGCGGAGACTCCAGGTCAGCGGTCCATCGCCGTTGTTGGTGATGGAAAACTGGGCCGTCTCCTGATTGTTGAGCAGATTGATGGTTAGGGGACTGACGTCAATCGTCGGCGTGCCGGGGACCTGCATGGCGACCGGGATGTTCTTGGTGCCGCCATTGGATGAAATCGTCACGGTGCCGTTGTAGGTGCCGGGGGTAAGCCCCGTGCGGTCGGCGGTGAAGTAGACGCGGTCCGTTTCCGTCGTCGTGCTGCCGGCGGCCGTATCCGCTGTCAACCACGGGATACTCTCCGAAACGCTCCAGGTAACCGCGCCCGATCCGCTGTTGGTTATCCCTACGCTTTTTTCAACGGCTTGATTGCCGAAGTTGATGGCGGCAGGCTTCACGTCCAGCGTGGGGCCCGTGCCGGAGCCGGTGGGACAGCCGGTCAGTGCCAGGCTGCACAGGCAAAAGGCAAGGATCGGTAAGGTTGCCTTCAGACGTTTCATCGCGTACGTCCCTCTACGAGGCACGGGGAACGCCGCGCGTCCCGCGCCGTATGTTCAGGAGACCGCTTTCACAAAGACTAGCGTCTCCGCAGCCACGCCACCTTGCGCGGCCTTTCACGGCACGGCCCCCAATGGGCCGAACCCTGGTTAGGACTCCTCGCCACCGGCGCAGCAAACGACGTTCACGCCCTGGCCTTCCAGGAACGGAATGTCAAAGTCGTTTGCCTGATCGCCCAGATCGTCGCATGTCACGTTGACGAAATCCCCAGGTCCAAGACCGCCATTCACCGAGTTGGTGACAAGGGGCTGGATATCGGTCACCAGCGTTCCGCACAGGCTCACGGAATCCAGGTTTGGCAAACCGGCCAGCGCGGAGAGTTCGAAGACATTCGTTCCGTCGATATTGAGATTCAACAGGTTGACGAGATTTGCTACCGGCGAAATGTTGGAGATGGGGTTGCCGCTTACGTCGAGGAACGTAAGGTTCGTGCAATACTCGAGACCCGAGAGACTTCGAATCTCCAGGTTTGACACGTCAAGACTGCTCAAGGGCAGCAAGTCCCCGCGGTACACGAAACCCAGCGGTTTACCGATCGCTTCGCGGATGGCCGCTTCAAGTGTTTCGTCGCTGAAGACAACGATAGTCGTTGCCGCCGGACAACCCGACAACGTTACCGCGAGCAGCACACAGAGCGCTGCAATTCCTGATCTCTTCGTCCAGTTCGTTCGCATTGGCGCCCCCTTAGCGTATGAGCACGACGCGATCTCCAACCCCAGCGGCGGAGAACCCATGGTTCTGGTTCAACATAGACAACCAGTCGATATTATGGGTCAAACAGCAGAATTTGTCAATAGTTTTCCTGTGTTGCGTACTGCTATTTGAAGCCCCCCGACGCGAAGCTCTTCCTATTATACACCGAAAACTCCGCATTGTCAGGCCGTTTCACCGAAATATGTCGTAATTCTTTCGTAAAACTGAGCTGTCGCTCGACGTCAGCGCGTCCTGTCAGCGATAAACCCTTGCCAAATATTGGTTTATTTGTAAGCAAGAGGTCCCAAGGAGGTCTTTCCCCCTTGGGACCTTTCATTACACTACTGCGAGAACTGTCACGAACTTCTCGCAACTATGACTCCAACACGGGATTCGGCTCGCATTTTTCATCGAGGTAGGTCAGGAAGGGCACGGAGCCGCCCTTGGATTCCAGCAAGCCCACGACCACACCTGCCACTTCACACAGGACATCTTGCCAGACCGCCGCTTTTGCGGGAGTCCCCTTGGTAACACGCTTGATGTGCTTCATACGAATTGACCTCCTACGAAAGCTTCGACTCGTTAAAACGCTCATTCTTTGCACCGCCGGAAGGGGGGGGCAAAGGGGTAATATTTGTCAAGAGTTTACTATCGCCTCAACTCTTTTGTCAACCCCGCGCGGTCCACATCTCGTCCCGTCTGGGTACTATATTCCCGTCTCGCCACTTCGTTTCGCGTCCCTTATCTCAGCGGCAGATCCCAACCACAGCCGTCGCGACGTGATCGGACACTTCCGGTTTGCCAATGAGCGAAGGTCAGTATCCAAATCGGTATCGGTAGCGAAGCTGTATTCCGATCCCGATCCCGATAGCGATATCGATTGGGGGCATGGGTCTGCGGCTATGCGTGCGTGTTCTCATCGGAACAATATGAAAGCGGGCGCCGCCGGAGTCTTCGCTCCGTTGCGGCGCCCGCCGTGAGAATCGAGTTCAAGACTTGGAGAGGGATCTTATCCGATGGCGGCCCCGCTGGTTTCTCCGGTGCGGATGCGGATGCACTCGTGCAAATCCAGCACGAAGATTTTGCCATCGCCGATTTCGCCGGTCTTGGCGCCTTTGATGATCCCGTCGATCGTTGGTTTCAGATAGTCGTCATTCACCGCGATCTCCATGCGGACTTTTTTCAGCAGGTTGACTTCAACGTCAACCCCCCGATAGGACTCGTGGTAGCCCATCTGCTGACCGCAGCCGAGGGCGTTGGTCACCGACATTTTGGTGATCTCGCGCTCGTAGAGGGCCTGCTTCACCGCGTTGAGGCGCTCCGGCTGGATGTATGCGATTACCAGTTTCATTCAAACGTTCTCCTTGCCGTGAGAGGCATCTTATTGCGTGGTGAAGATCTGAAAGCCGCTGTACGCTTCCATGCCGTGTTCGCCGATGTCGAGGCCGCGGACTTCTTCCGCCTCGCTGACGCGCAGTCCGATTGTGTACTTGAGCGCGAGGAACAATACGATGCCCGCGCCGAAGGCCCAGATGAAGGCCGACACGACACCGATGAACTGGGTGGCCAACTGGGCCATACCGCCGCCGTAGAGCAGGCCGCCGTCGAGGTTGAACAGACCGCAAGCCAGGGTGCCCCAGGCGCCGCAGACGCCGTGCACGCTGACCGCGCCGACGGGATCGTCGACCTTCAGCACGCGGTCGATAAAGAGGACGCTGAACACGACCAACACGCCCGCAACCGCGCCAATGGCGAGGGCGCCGACCGGGCTGACCGTGTAACACGGCGCCGTAATCGCGACAAGACCGGCAAGCACGCCATTGAACGTCATGGAAGGTTCAGGCTTCTTGAAAATGAGCCATGATGTGCACATGGCGGTGATGGCGGCTGCTGCTGCGGCCAGGTTGGTGGTAATGGCGACGTAACCGATTTCGCCGTTGGCCGTTGTCGTGCTGCCCGGGTTGAAGCCGAACCAGCCCAACCAAAGGATGAACACGCCGAGGGCTGCCAGGCCGAAATTGTGGCCCGGGATTGCGCGTGGCTTACCGTCGGGCCCGTACTTGCCGATACGCGGTCCCAGGATTAGGGCGCCGGCCAAGGCGAGCCAGCCGCCGACCGAGTGCACCACTGTGGAGCCCGCGAAGTCGACGAATGCCGGTAGACCCATGCTCGCCAACTGGCCGCCCTCGGGGCCTTCCAGCCAGCCGGCCGAACCGCCGTTGAAGTCGCCGTTCAGGCCGTTCCACGCCCACGAGCCGAATACAGGATAGATGAAGGCGCTGATCAGCACGCTGTAGACCAGATAGGACACGAACTTCGTGCGCTCCGCCATGGCGCCGGAGACGATCGTGGCGGCCGTCGCGCAGAACACCGTCTGGAAGATGAGGAAGGTCCAGGGCCACTGGGCCAAGGCGTCGTCCGCGGTCCAGTCCACGTCGCCCAACAAGAATCCGGAGGTGCCGAAGAAGCCGTTGGTCGCGCCGAACATAATGCCGAAGCCCACCACGAAGAACGCCACCGAACCGAAGGAGAAGTCCATGACGTTCTTCATGAGGATGTTCAGCGAGTTTTTGGCTCGCGTCATGCCCATTTCAACCATGGCGAATCCGGCCTGCATGAACATGACCAGGAAGGCCGCCACGCAGGTCCACAACACGTTGGCGTTGTACTGCATCTGCTCTTGGGCCGCGGCGATGGCTTCCGCCGCTCCCGGTTCGTCCTGGGCCATGGCCCAGGGGCTCATGCCGATTGCCAGCAGCACCATGGCAATCGGCACCACGCGTCTCGTGAAGTTACCCATGCTTCTCAATCTCCTTTTTCAATCACTGCATCCAGTTCGGTCTGCTCAACCCACACGGAACGGGTACGGACCTGCCGTCCGGGGAGGGAGCAAGGGGCATGCCAAGGACTGTGTTTTTCTAGCGTTAAAGCTTTAACATATTAGGATTGTTGCAGTTAAGTACTTATTAGAGAAAGTTGCGGGGAGGTAGGTTCGGCCGGTCGTGCCTACCAGTTGGTAGGAATCCTCCAGGCGTTCGCCTACGCGCCGGTAGGTTCCGGATTCCGATCGGTCAGGCGGTTCCCGAGCGGTAAGACCGCGGGTCGATCCCGTATTTGCGAACGCGAAGTCCCATGAGCCGCTCCGTAATGCCGAGCTGCTGGGCCGCCTTGGTGCGGTTTCCATTCGACGCCCGCAGCGCGTCGATGATCAGCGTACGCTCCACCGATTCGAGGGTCGCCGAAAGGGAATCCTCGGTTGCGGACGGCGCGGGTTCGGCGCACTGAAGCATGGGCTGGAGGTGCTCCAGATCCACAACGCCTGAAGGACACACCAGCACCGCGTGCTCCACGCAATGCTCCAATTCTGTCAGGTTGCCGGGCCAGGCGTAATCCAACAGGCGGCTGGCCGCGTCGGATGAAAGCCGCTGGACCGGTTTCCCCGCTGCGTCGGCGTGTTTACGGAGGTAGTGCTGGGCCAGCAGCAGGATGTCCGTTTTGCGCTCGCGCAATGGCGGGATGCGGATCGTGAAAACAGACAGCTCATCGCAGAAGTCTTTCAGAAAACGGCCTTCTTCGATCAGCCGATCCAATTCCTGCCGGCTTGCCGCGATGATGCGGACATCGGCGGGCTGGGGCGTCGTCGATCCGGGTTTCACAAAAGTTCGTTCGCGGATGCACCGCATCAGTTTCGCCTGGATGGCCGGACTGAAGTCGCCCACCTCCTCAATGAACAAGGTGCCGCCTTCGGCCTGCTCGATCTTGCCTTGGTCGTGCGACGCATTTGCCGGGGAACCCGCCAGCCCGAACAACTCGTTTTCCACGAAGGACTCAGTCACTTCCGGCCAACTCACGGTTACGAAGGGGTTGCCGGCCCGCGCGCTCATCCGGTGAATCGCGCGCGCGATGGTGGCGGCGCCGGTCCCGCGTTCTCCGCGCAGGAGGACCGCGGCATTGCCCCGGGCGACGTGGGTGCACATGGCGTACACCTGCTCCATCGCGGGAGACCGCTCGATCCGGTTCAGGTCGTCTGTTTCGTCATCCCGGAATGCGTTCATAGAAAAACTCCGGGCAGGGGAACAGCAACCGGCATGCCAATGGAATGACGTGAGTGACGCGGTTGGCTTGGCGCCCCGCGGTCGGATTCGGTAAATGCTTGCAGAAAATTCGCTTATGGTGCGAGGCCGGAGCGGATTTGGGTGCGTCAGGTTGGTAGCCTGAGGGTAATCAACTGCCTACCAAATTGTAGGAGCCCCGAAGTTTTCTAACCCCATGGTACTGGAAATCTAGAATCCGAAATTCGAAACAAACTCTAATGATCTAAATCTCGAAAGGGATGCCCTTCTCGCAGGATGTCGTGCAAACGCACTTAAGTTGTGCTGATAAGAATCTACGCCGTGGCTTGGGCGTCCGCGCCAAGGTCTTTTGACTTTGACGGGGGGGTTCCGAGGCTTCCTGGGCGACGACGCCCAAGGCCTTCTGGTTGTGAAGGGGGGGGTGCGCCGAGGCTTCT
>JAHDWY010000051.1 GCA_023384315.1 Candidatus Hydrogenedentota bacterium
CCGCGAAATCGGTCGCGCCGGAAATCCAGGCGACGGGCAGGGAAAGGTAGTAGAGCGTGGGGCCGTGGTGCTCGACGGGGTCGTAAGTGTACTTGCCTTTGTCGAGGAGGATGCCGGCTTTGACAGCCTGATTAGCTTCATCGCCATGCATGGGCCGCGCATCAAGCGACGGCAGCCGGAACGCGAACGCTCCGGCTGCCGTAATGAGTAACAATAGAAGGCCGATTCGGCCCCTGCGGGTATGGGTCCCGCTGGTCAATCCCGGAGGAGAGGTGTCTTCTACAACGTCACCGTTCCGGGCCATGGGTCACGTTACTTCGCGGGCTGACCGTAAACTTCAACCTCGACGTAGTGGTTCGTCTCGTCGGACGTGTTGCCGTTGGTGTACAGGCGCACGTAGCGGCCCTTGATGCCCTTGTCCGCAAGCGGAATCAAACGGCCTTCATAGGTCTCCACGTACTCTTTGTCTTTGCCAACGCCGAGACCGGACGAATTGTCGTGGTCGTTGTTGTATACCGTCTGGACGTTCTCGGTGAACTCGGCATCGTCGGCGGTCTTCACGACCATGTCGAAGTACACGCGCTCGGCGGCGTGGAAGTGCCACACCAGGATCGCGTAGATGTCCGAAACCTGACCGAGGTCAATCTGCACCCACTGGACGGCCGTGTCGAGTTCGACGAGGTAGTCCTGCTGATATCCTTTTTCACCGTCCGTCACGAAGGCCAATTTGCCGTAGTTCGGATCGGGGTCGCTGCTGGTGACCGGCTTGCCTGCGGCGAGGTTCGTCGCGCCCGCGGGAGCCATGTACGGTTCGCGGGGCTTGTAGCTGCGTTCTTCCAGATTCTCTCCGAAATAGTCGAGCGGCGTGCCGCCGAAGTACGGCTGCGGCAGCTCAATCTTCAGCGCTTCTTCCTGCGCGACGGCGGCGGGTGCGGCCGCGAACATCAATGCCGCGATCGCCGCAATCGCCAAGGCGCCAAGCGGCGTAACTGCATATCTCACCATGATTTCCTCCTTCATTCCTTCATCGGTTGACACGAGAATCGCCACGCGCATCTCGCCGCATTTATGGACGAGGAACCGTGGCGGGTTATTCAGCATTAGTATCTCGCCCGGAGGTGGGAAAAGTCAAACTGGCGTAGTTCACAGGCGATGCCTTGAAGGTGACGCATCCGTTACTCAGCCGTATGAATCACCGGTTCTTTTCGCCGCCGGGCGATGAGGGCGAGTGTGACCGCGCCGAAACCGCGGACTTTGGTGGCGAGCGAAAGGAGCTGCCCGAGGATCGGCACGAAAAACGCGCCCTCGATAACCAGTCCACCCAGTATGAGCGCGCCGGGGCGGTTGTCCCATCGTGCGGGGAGGGGAATCGTCACGCCGGCGCTGCGGTAGCCGACGGCGTATCCGAGATAGGCGAACACGATGAGCGCGAGCATCAGTGCGATGCCGAAGAGGGCGAGCACTTCGGTGCTGAGCAGGATAATCGCGAGGATGACGCCAGCCACGATGTTGAAGAGACCCACGATGACGCAGCGCATGGGATCGTTCCGGTACACATGCAACATCGCGTCGCTAAGTTCCGGATACCGCGAATCGAACCACAGGGCGGCGAGAATGGAGCCGAGCTTAACCGCGATCAAGACGGTGAGGGATGTCAGCACCAGCATGCAGACCCCGCCCAACCCGAGCGTTCGTACCAACTGGTCCAATCCGTCTTCGCTGAGCAATCTTACCGATACGGTGTCCATATACCTGTCCCTCTACAATTACCGTGCGTGAGAATCCGAGCCGGAATCCGTGCGGCCACTGGCCCGGTGGATTGCCGCATTGAATGCAACAAGAACTATGGCGAGGGACGCGATGCTCACCCCGGAAATCCAAGGGCTTTGAACGGCCCCGAGAAATTCGGGCAACGCAACGGCTGCCCAGGCCTCCCGGCCCCACTCGAGAAATGGCATGAACAGGCCGAGAGACAACGAAAAGTCCGGCTGCCATCTGGCTACTTGCGTCAGCCAGGAATCCACATATGCTACAACCGGAACTCGCCATCCCACCAGGATCAGCACGACTGACACAAATGCGACGAGACCAACGCCCCACGCCATCGTCGATGGTCGTCCTTGTCCTCGAACGTGCGCTACGAGAGCATCCTCGAATCCAGGCGATGGGGCTTCAACAGGCAAATCCGCGAAGCTGGATTCGAGGGCGCGAAGACGCTCCACGTACGCGCGGCAGGTATCGCAGGATTCGAGGTGCGTCTCAAACCCCTCCTCCAGGGGAAGACCCTGGTCGAAGCGTTCCCGCAACCAGGCTTTCACGGTCGCGCAGTTCATGGTTTGTCCTCCTCGCACAGGCGCTCGCGCAGTTCCTTCCGCGCCCGGCATAAGGCGACCTTGGCCGCGGCGGTGCTCATGCCGACAATCTCGGCCGCTTCTCGGATCGGGAAGCCCTCCGTGTAATGGAGTTGCATCAATAGCGCGCTCCGCGGTGGCAACGTGGCGAGCACGGAGCTAACTTCGTCGCGGAGTTCCGTGCCGCGATGGGCATTCCGGCCGGACGGTTCTTCGATCTCTCCCGACGTCTCCACGAGCGCGTTGTAGGAAACATTCGCACCCTTCCCCCGCCGCTGTTGCGACCGGATCGCGTTGAGGCCCACGCGCGTGGCGATGGTGTAGAGCCAAGCCCGCAACGACTGGCCGTCCTCAAGCCGATCCAAGTAGCGGAACGCCCGGATGAAGGTCTCCTGGGCGACGTCCTCCGCGTCTTCCCGGTTCAGCATGAGGCGGTAGAGGTGCCGGTAGATCGCGTTGCCGTAGCGGCGCACGATAGCATCAAAGGCGGCTTGTTCACCTTGCTGGGCACGGCGCACCCACTCCTCGTCCGAAGGCGCGGCGTCTCCGTCGGTGGCGGGGATGGCCTCCAAAACGGATTTGTTCGGCGTTTGGGCTTCCATCGGGCGCCACCGTGACCTTACCGCATCTGCTTGTCGAGACATCGCGTACGCCACATCAACCTCGGGCGACGGCGTCTTTTGCAGCCGCCGTAGCTACTTTCTTATACACCAGTTCAGGCGAAAAGGTAACGCGGCGATCAGACCGATCAGACGGATCGGACGGATCGGACGAGGTGTCGGCTTCTCGATCCAGCCTACGGCGTCGTATGCAGCTTGAGGCCCACAACCCCGGCGACGATGAGCACGATGCAGGCGATCCGCCAGACGGCGCGGGATTCCTCGAAGAACCACATGCCGAAGAGGGTGGTGCCCACGACGCCGATACCGGTCCAGACGGCGTACGCGGTGCCGACGGGAAGGGTCTTCACCGCCTGGGCCAGAAACACGAAACTGAGCACCATGGTCACCCATGAGACGGCGGTCGGCCAGCCACGGGTGAAACCCTCGGAGTACTTGAGCGCCACGGCCCACGTGACTTCGAAGGCTGCGGCGATGAGAAGATAGAACCAGGCCATGGGGGTCTCCTTGGAGTGATTGGGATGGACAGCTAGGATTCCGTCGCGTCGGCGCCGTCGCGAAGGATGCCAAGCAGTTCGTCTTTCGTCGATCCACCGGCCAGCGCCACGACCCGGTCACCGCGATGAAGCTGCGTGTGACCGCGCGGGACGACGGTTCGCCCCCCTCGCTGCACGGAGACGACGACGCAGTCTGCGGGCAGAGCGATGTCGCGCAGGCGTTTCCCGACTGCGGCCCAGCCGCGTTCCATGTCGATCTCCACGAGTTCGGAGTTCGTAGCGGACTCGAGCCGGAGCCGCTCAATGTGACGGTCCCGCTGGTGCTTGTCGAGCAGCGCGTGGGAATAGGTGCGAATCACGTCGCCGCGACGCAAGACGCCGAGGAGCCGCTTCGGGTCGCGCCGGTCGACCACGGGCAGACGCCCCACGCCCATGGCGCCGAAATGGCGAAGCGCGTCGTCGAGTGTTTCATCGTAGTAGGCGGTCAACACGTTGGTCGTGCAGATATCGCCTACGGTCTTCTCGATACTGCCGGCCGCCATGGCGCGTTCGAGGTCGGAATGGGTCACGACGCCATGGAGGTCGCCGTTCTCGTCGAGCACGACGAATCCGTGATGACCGGTTTCCTGAAACCAGAAGGCCAGTTCCATGAGCGGAGTCTCGGGCGTTACGGTTGTCAGTTCGGCAGTGGGCGTCATCGCCTCTTCGACGAGGATGGCGCGCATCAGGTTCTCGTCTTTCCGGGCGCGCACGTCCAGTCCTTTGCGCATCAGTTTGAGCGTGTAGATGCTCTCCGGCTCGACCATCTGCGCGAGTGCCGTGCTCACGACGGTCGCGAACATGAGGGGCAGAATCATGCGGTAATCCTGGGTCATCTCAAACAGGATGATGATGGCGGTGATGGGGGCGCGCGCGGAACCGGCGAATACGGCGGCCATACCCACCATGGCATAGGCGCCGCTTGATTCCGTCATGCCGGGAAACACCATGCTAACCACTTTGCCGTAGGCGCCACCGAATACCGCTCCGATAAATAGGGCCGGCGCAAATACTCCGCCGGATGCCCCGGAGCCGAGCGTAAATGATGTTGCAATAATCTTCGCGACGATAAGAACGGCAAGGAGGGACAACGTGATGTTGCCGTGCAACGTCTCGGCGATCGTCTCAAATCCCGTTCCAAAAACCTGGGGAACGAAGAAACCAAGGACGCCGAGCATCAGCCCGCCGACCGCAGGCTTGAAGTAAGCCGGGAATTTCCATCCGTCAAAGAGATCCTCGAAGAAATAAAGGACCTTTGTATAGGACAGCGCAACGCCCGCGCCCAGAACGCCGAGTCCGAGGTACAAGAACAATTCCCATGGACTGTGGAGAAAGAATGAGCGGGGCACCTCAAACGCGGGGTGGTCGCCTAACGCGGCGCGGCTCACCACGCTCGCAGTGACCGAAGCAATGACGATGGTACTGAAGGCGTGAACGCCGAACTCGGCCAGGATCACTTCCAAGGCGAACATGACGCCGGCGATGGGCGCGTTGAAGGTGGCGGCGATCCCCGCTGCGGCGCCGGACGCGACGAGGGTGATGATCCGGCGATCGTTGAGTTTGAAATACTGACCGATGGTGGAGCCCAAGGCAGACCCGATCTGAACGATGGGTCCTTCGCGCCCGACCGATCCGCCAGACCCGATGGTGATTGCGGAACACACGGCCTTCGCCAGCACGACCACGGGGCGTATACGGCCTCCGCGGGTTGCCACAGCGGTCATGACTTCCGGCACCCCGTGTCCTTTCGCCTCAGGCGCAACGAAGTAGACGATCGGCCCCACCAGGAGTCCGCCAATCGCGGGAAGAATGATGACGTGGTACCCCCCCATAAAGGCGAGATAGTCGGATCCGGCGCCGAAGAACAGGTGCTCGAAGAACTCGATCATCCAGACGAACGCGATGGTCCCGAGGCCGGCGCCGATTCCGACAACGACCGCGAAGGTCATCATGACCGCGGTCTCGGAGGTCCAGAAACGTCCGAAGACGCCGGAGATGCCGCGACCGTTTCGCGTGCGGGATGAGGTTGCACCCATGGCTGTTCAATTTCCCTGAATTCGTGGATTGGGCTGGCGCGCCACGTAACTCGGCATCCGACGGATGCGCGTCCGGCGGGCAACGGTTCGTGTGGCCGCAGTGCGAGTTACGACTCAACCCGGAATCGAGGCGGGGCAAACCGAAGGATACCGGCGAGTAGCATAGCACATGTGAAGAGCGCATCCAAATTGCGAGGAGATTTGCGCGAAATCTCGGGCGATCTTGGCGGTGCGACACTTAGTGGAGGGGCACCACAAGTCCATCGGTCGCGGCGATGACGGGGATCCCGAACTCGTCGCTTAAGTCCGTCGCGACGCGTTCCGGGTTGGCCTCCAGCATGCTCATGCCGAAGTGGGTCAGCACGACCTTTCTCGGTTGGGCTTCGCGAACGATCGTGCGGACATCGTCGACGCCCAAGTGGAGGATGCGCGGGTGCGGAGGCGATTCGTGAAAAGTCACGTGAATGACCAGCGTGTCCACGTCCACATACATGCCGGGAAGTTCGGGGAAGAACCGCGTGTCGACGAGAAAGGCCAATTTCGCGCCGTCTACGTCAAACGTAATTCCGAAGGTGTCGACACCATGGTGGTGGGGTGCGGAGGTGGCGAAACTCAGCCGTCCGAAGGTGTATTCGCGGCTGGGTTCGAGCGCGACGATCGAATCGAGAAAGGGACGCAGGTAGCGAAGCAGGATTGCGTGCTCTCCGTCGAGACATGTTGCGGGGGCAAAAAGCGCGCCGCCTTTATTGAAACCACCGCCGGTCATGGAGTCGATGAGGATGTTCACGTCATTGCAGTGATCGATGTGGCTGTGCGTAACGAAAATCGCTTCCAGCGACGCGGGATCGATGGGCGGCTCTGCCTGAGCGCAACGCACCAGCGCGCCGGGTCCGGGATCGAGGTACAAGCGATGGCCGGCGAGAGATAAGAACACTCCGCCGGAAGCGCGCAGTTGGCGCGCCACAACCCAGCGCGAGCCAGACGTACCGAGAAACTTGATGTAGTTATCGTTAGACACGTGGAAGCGAGCACCTTCGAGGATCAAAACCTACGCGAGGGATTCCGAACGGGGCGCCGGAGTCTTCCTATCACGGAGAATGGCTGAGAAGAGCGCCCCCGCGGATCGCAGAATCGACCCGCGAATCCTGATTGCTTTTCCTTGCGGCGAGATTACGCGAACGCGTCGATTGAATCAACTGCCGCGGGACGCCGCAGGATTGCCGTGTCGGTCACCCCACTCGTGGTTTCAATAAGTTCCCAGTCGGCAACGGCGTCGGCGACGCGGGTCCACGTTTCAGAGGCCGCATCCCCATCCAGCGGTACGGCGCGAGGGGCGCGCGATCCGGAGGGGAGGTAGCGATGGATATCGTCGATGATGAGTATTCCGCCGGGCCGGATCTTTGGAAGGACACATTCGGCACAGCGATCCCTGGTGGCACTGACGCCGTCTACCAGCGCAAAATCCAGGCTCCCATTCGGCAGTTCGCGTGCCGGCGCATAATACGCATCGGAGTCCGAATCGGCCAGGATGAGCGTGACGTTGTTGCGCGGACGGGCCAGGAGGCG
This sequence comes from Candidatus Hydrogenedentota bacterium, assembly GCA_023384315.1. GTDB lineage: Bacteria > Hydrogenedentota > Hydrogenedentia > Hydrogenedentales > SLHB01 > JAHDWY01. Next base: position 7,110 of record JAHDWY010000051.1, read on the forward strand.
ATTCTGAACGTGGGCATACCACGCGGGATCGTGCTCAATGCTGATCAAACGGTCGACACGTGACGCGAACCAGAGCGTACTGCGGCCGGAGCCCCATTCAAGGCCCACATGATCCGGCTGCAACCACGATTCGAGGAAGGCGACGGCCTGCGGCGTGAGCCACGGCGCCTCCGGATGCGTGAGTTCGTACAGGTACAATCGCGAGCGATCCCATAGATAGCGAAGGGACCAATGCGAGAATCGCGTTTTCACGGGCAGTTCTGTTCTAACCTCCCGACGAGGCGTTCGCTTGGTATGCCGCGAAAGCTTCGGCGACCTCCGCCTCTTCCGCCGATCCGCGATGAACCAGCATCCGATAGCGCAACTCGAAGGACTCGCCCGGCTGCAGCGTGAAAGGATCGTTGTGAGGCCAGGAAGCGCCAAGAAATGCGTAGTGCCGGAAGATCCAACCCTTGTGCGGATACCCGGGATTGGACGGATGTTGGAAGATTGCCGCGCCCGCGGTGGGGCCATCGGCGAAGGCTTGCCACGAAACGTCGGCCCAGGGTGTCTCAAACGAAAGGGCGTCTTCCGCGGTTACCCCTTTCGCCGTCGTGAACGTAAACGGCTTGAAGACCTTGTCAGGCCGAAAACAGAACCCGCCGTAGCCCTTCTGGTCAACGGGGGATCCGAGAAAAGTCACGGGGTCGGTCGCAATATTCTCAAAACGCAAGACGAAATCCATTGCACGTGTGTCGCCTTCAGCCGGATGCACGGTGATATCAATGTGCTCGCGGATGGGCGTGGCGCCGTCCTCATCGAAGCGCCAGAGATTCTGCACCGCGAGGTGGGCAGTCTCTCCCGCCTCACGCGCAACCCATCGATCGAAAACGGGCCGGACGCCGTCGAGCGCCCAGACATCCATAGGCCGATCGCCGACGGTGCAATTGGGCCACGTCCAGAACACGCCGCGGTGATGGTAGTGGTCGTCCGGGAAATCCTGACTCATGACGCCGCCGTCGAAATCGTACAAGGGATGGATGTAGCTCGAACGCCGGTAACGGGAATCGATTCCTTCCGGCGGCGTCACCATGCCGTAGTTGTAGGCGAGCACCGGCTTGCCGTTCTCCGTGACGATGATGCGCGAGCCGTCATTGTCCAAGGCGAACTCCGCGCTCGCGACAGTCGCCAACATCAAAACGCCGAGTATCATCACTGCCGTCTTCATACGATCACCTGTTCCTTCGCATTTCGTCACTAATGTGCCGCGCTATGCAATCGCAGTTTACACGTTCAGGCACTCTACCCGCACCAAGAACATCCCCCTTGCCCCCTTCAAAGGGAGAATGTTCGCAACGTGTTGCGTTGCGAAGCCAACCACTCCAAGTCGAAATGCGAGACGTCGCAAATCCCAATCGCTGCGGCGCGCAAACTCCCCCTTCGAAGGGGGATCGAGGGGGAAGTTCTTCGAACTGTTCTCCGTCACTCGCCGCGCACTCGGCTTCATCAGTCGCGCGTTGACTATGATGCGGCCTTCGTTTGTTCGACCAGCTCGGCTACTTTCTCCTCGTCGACTTCGATGCCGAGGCCCGGTCCCTTCGGGATGCGCACCTTGCCGCTTTCCGGCACGAAGGGCTCTTTGATGACGCTGGCGCCGAGGAACTGCGGACCATTCAGCGCCGCCGGGTACTTCAGGCCGAACGCGCCGTACAGAATGAGCGACGCCGCGAGGGAGACATCCGGATCGGTCTAACCGCTTCCGAGGAACGTAAGCCCCGAGTTCTCCATAATCTCGATCTGCTGCACCGAGGACACGAGCCCCCCGCAGCGCGCGGGTTTCATGGCGACGCCGTCGCAACACCCGAGCTTCACGAACTCCAGCAAGTCCGACGGTGAGATGACGCCTTCGTCCATAATGATGGGGAGGGCGCCTTGCCGTTTGAGTTCCTGATAGCCCGTCAATTGATTGGCCTTCAGCGGCTGCTCGAATACCTCCATGCCCGCATCGGCGAGCTTGGGGGCCACGGAAAGCGCCGTAGAGAGGTCGTATCCGCCATTCGCGTCGCCCCAGAGGAAACCGTCGGGCGCGAGCCGCTTGACAATCTTGCACATCTCGATGTCAAACTCGGGGTCGGGTGCGACCTTGATATTGAAGTTCTCGAATCCACGTTCCCGGCCTTTTTCGATGAGTGGTTCGACTTCATCGAGGGTTTTCGGATTCAAGGTCCAGCTCAACACGAGATCATCGGGCAACGATCGGCCCCAGAGTTCGGCAACATTCCGGCCGGTGATTTTGCCAATCAAGTCGTGCAGGGCAATATCGAGCCCGGCCTTCGTGATGGGCGCGCCGGTCGAAAAGGAATTGGCGATCTCGCGGTTCATGGCTTCGTGGATGCCTTTGAGATCGAAGGGATTCATCCCGGTAACGATGGGAATCAGGTAATTCTCAAAAGTGCTGATGGCGCCTTCGAAGGTTTCGTAGCTCCACCGGGGCACGGGAACGCTCTCCCCCCACCCCACGGTTCCGTCATCCGCGGTGACTTTGATGAGAATCGCCGCGCGTCCCGTCCCGGAAGTCGGCCCCTCGAAGAACTTAAAGCGCATCACCGTCGGGTATTTGACGGGAAAGATCTCGATACGTTCGATGGTGACCGGCGTAACCTGCGCTGCCTGTACTATGCTGTCGAATCCGACCATGGCCACCGCCCCCATTGCACCCTTCAAGAAACTGCGGCGCGTCAGACTATTCATTTACACGGCTCCCTCCTGATAACCGGTCTCACTCCGCACTCTCAACCATACGGGGTGTAAGTATACCCTCGAATTCATTTGATTCAACCCGCCCGATACGCACGAGACAGGATATCTGCACGAAGTGCCGTCAATCGCCCTGGCCATAACCCATCGCGCGCGCGGGCATTGAGGTCTATGTCCAGTCTTGTAAATCGACTAAAAACATCAGCGAGTCTCGGTTCAGCCATAACAAGCCCACTTGTATCAGTTTTCGGGTGGGACTGTTTTCTTGACTAAAACGCGGCAGGTTGCTACAATTCGGACTGGAACTATGCTTTTCCCTGCCGTGTTCGAGATGGGCGGAGAAACTTTGTACCTTAGTCTTTTGAACCGGGAGCCCGACATCCGTCGTAGCTAACGACAAGCCACCTTGAGTGGAAGCCGGCCGGCTATCGTGAGGGCACCCCCTTAGCGGGTAGGTTCAAAAGTTTCCCACCCAACGGCAATGTGCGGGGAAAAACTCTGAGCGGGACCTGAGAAGTGTCCCGCTTTTCTTTTGGGCGGAGACAATAAAACAGTTGACAAAATTATAGAATAATGAAACAATTAGTACGAGGCTAGCGTCCGGGGTTTTCGGGGCCAGTCAACAGATTTTGGGGTAATCAGGGAAAAATCTGGGATGGTAGCAGAGCGACAATTCGGGATGAAAATCTCCAAACCATTGCAAAATGGAACGATACGACACCGATCCGCCTTGTTTAGCATCCTTGACATACCCCATCTCTTGCGGGTTAAGTATTGACAGAAAGTTATATTTTTGCTACGCTCACAGTGAGTGGCAGTGTAAGGAAGCGGGCGTGATGGCTATACGTGCCTATGCATTTGATACGGTTAAGCCGCGTGCCCAGTTGGCCGGAAACGTCCCAGCGGACGGGGAGTTTGCCTAGCCTTGCTATTCTCGAAACCCACGAAAGCCGTTGGCCTTGACATCGGCTCCCACTCCGTCAAGGCGGTCCAGATGTCCAAACACGGCGGGAGACTCCGGGTCGACAATGTGGGCTTCGCCTTCGTCGATCGGACGCAATTCAACATGGACCCTGTGGTGGCGCAGGCCAGCGCCCTCCGTGAAGCGGTTCGGACGGTCCCCCTGGCCGGCACCTACGTGGTCGGCGCACTGCCCGGGCAGACCGTGGTGATTCGGTATCCCCGGCTGCCGGAGATGGACGACGCCCAATTGGCCAATTCCATTGAGCGCGAGGCCGGACAGAACATCCCCTATGAGCGGTCGGAGGTGTTCCTGGATTGGACGCCGCTGGACCGGGTGACCGAGGGGACCAAGACCATGTTGAAGGTGCTGCTCGTTGCGGCCCGTTATGAAGTCGTGGAAACCCGTGTACAAATCGCCCACGAAGCGGAAATCTCCTATTCGGCCCTGGGCGTGGATTCCCTGGCCCTCGCGGATGCCGCGGAGGGGTGCGATTTCCTTCGGGTGGGTGAAACCGTAGCGCTGATCAATATCGGCCAGACGACGACGAGCATCCACTTTGTGAAGGACGGCATCTCCAATTTCATCCGCGACATCAGTTGGGGTTCGCGCGAGCTGATTCAGGCTATCGCCAAGGCCCGACGGGTCGAGATCTCCGACGCGGAGAAGCTGCTTTTCCAGAGCGCGTCGGAAGAACCCACCGCGGTGGAACCGCCGCCGCTTCCGGAGATGGATGACGATATCCCCGAGTCGCCGCCCCCCGAAGAATCCAAGCTCGGCGGACTCGACGAGCTGGGCGGAGGCTTGCTCGACCCATTGGAAGAGGAACTGTCCGGGTTGGATTCGGCGCATTCGCCGAGTTCCGCGCCTGCGGCCCAGGCTGTTGAGGACAAGGACGTGGGCGAGGTGTTGGCGACGCCGCTGGCGCGGTTGGTCAGCGAAATTCGCCGTTCGTTCGACTATTACGAACAGCAATTGTACGAACACCCGGTGGATCGCCTGATCGTGAGCGGCGGGGTGGCCCACCTCCCCTTGCTGCGAGAAACGGTTGCCGACGAACTCGGGGTCTCCGTGGAACTCGCGGATCCCACGCGGAGCGCCCTGGTCCTCGGACCGGAGCACAATGTGGCACGCATGCTGGAACAGCCGGCCCAGTTCATGGTCGCTGTCGGCTTGGCCGCGAGGGGGATGGCTGACCTATGATTCGGATTAACCTGCTTCCCCATCACCTCCGGCCGATTAAGCGCACCCCCTTGCCGTACATTGCATGCGCAGGGCTCTTCGTGATCCTCCTTCTGGGGATATTCAGCAGTTTCGTCACGACACAGGCGACGGTCATGGCAGAAACGAAAGAACTGAGACGGCTCGAGACGGAGCTGCAAAACCTCCAGAATGTCGTGAATGAATCGAATCGGCTGGAGCAGCTCAAGCTTCAGTTGGCGGGCAAGATCAATACCATCGACGAGATCGTCAAGGATCGCATTATCTGGTCGCGTCAATTGTGGTTGCTGGCCCAATTGACCCCACCGAATTTCTGGTACAGCGAAATCGAAGTCACGACGAAGAACTATACCAATCAGGAGCCGGTCCTCGATCCGCAGACGGGGAAGCCGAAGGTCAATCC
>JAHDWY010000052.1 GCA_023384315.1 Candidatus Hydrogenedentota bacterium
TTCGAGATACCCGGCTAGAATGCTGACCGGCAGGTACAAGATCACGCTGTAGAGGAGCCCTTTGGCGAGTACCGCGCGCAGGGGGCGCAGCCGGTACCAGGTGTGGCTCGTCTGGATAGGATACGGGGCCACGTCCTCGATGCGGGACCGCAGGCTGTTCAGCCGATCCAGGAGGGCGTCCAGTTCCGGTTCGCGCGTGGGCACATGCCAGAACTCGATGTGCATGGCGCGCGGGTCCGATTCCACGCTCAAGATGGTCGTACGGCCCCGTTGGAGCACGCGATAGAGGAAATAAAGGTTGACCGCGAGACAAAGCAGCGCCGGGATCACAGCGGCCGCCGCTTGAATGGTTGCGCCGCGGGTGGCTTCAACGGTGATTGCCGAGCAGAGACTGATGAAGAGCGCGCCGGCCAATAACATACCGAGCAAGTAGTTGGTGTTGTACCGGAATCGGGAGGAAACCGTAATCCACTCGACCGGAATAAACACGGATGCGCTGCCCGCCCAGCCTTTCTGGTGAAAGACCAGTACGGTGCCCCGCAACTCCAGCGACGCCTGGCGAGGCCCGCCGACGGTTCGTATGGGGGCGCTTATGGTATTGGCGTCGGTCATCAAAATCCTCTTGGGCCGGCAGCACCCTTCAGTATACGCCTCCGCCGCGCCGGTATTCCATTAAGGGGTAAACAACGGATTGACCGGAGATTCATTCTCTGAAATACTGGCAATCGTCTTAACTCATGGAGGCGCAAGGCTGTGAAACCGTTAAGAAATCCACAATTTCTCCTGCCGATCCTCGCTATCACCGCGATTATGCTCATCCCGTCCTGCACCGGCGCAGCGGGCTCAATGGACGGCATGCATCTGGACATGATCAAACTGCCTCCGGGTTTCACGATCAGCATGTACGCGGAGGACGTGCCGAACGCGCGGTCAATGGTGCTGAGTCCCGGCGGCATCCTCTTCGTTGGGTCGCGTGAAGACGGCAATGGACAGGTCTATGCCATTGTGGACGAGAACAAGGACAACAAGGCCGACGAGGTCGTGGTTATCGCGAGCGGCTTGACCCAGCCCAATGGCGTGGCCTTCCGCGACGGCTCCTTGTACGTGGCGGAGATCAGCCGGATTATCCGGTTCGATAACATCGAGACGACCTTCCGGAATAGCCCGAGCTACACGGTCGTAGACGACACGTTTCCGGCGGACACTCATCACGGGTGGAAGTTCATCGCCTTCGGGCCCGACGACAAGCTTTACGTGCCGGTGGGCGCGCCGTGCAACATCTGCCTGCGCGACGACAATCCCATTTACGCCAGCATCACGCGGATGGACCCCGACGGGTCGAATCGCGAGATCTACGCCGAAGGCATCCGGAATACAGTTGGTTTCGCGTGGCATCCGGACACCAACGAACTCTGGTTCACCGACAACGGCCGTGACTGGCTTGGCGATAATGTTCCACCCGACGAGCTGAACCACGCGCCTCAATCCGGGATGCACTTCGGTTTCCCCCACTGGCACGGGCTGGATACCCCCGATCCCCAGTACGGTTCAGGCCACACGGCGTCGGACTTCACCTTGCCCGTGCAGGAACTGGGCCCCCACGTGGCGGCCTTGGGCATGCGCTTCTACACCGGGTCGATGTTCCCGGCGGAATACCAGAAACAGATCTTCATCGCCGAACACGGCTCGTGGAACCGCAGCACTCCCATCGGCTACCGCGTCATGCTCGTGCGCCTGAACGGCGGTCAGGCCACGTCCTATGAAGTCTTCGCGGAAGGCTGGTTGCAGGATAACGGAAACGCCTGGGGGCGTCCGGTGGACGTGCAAGTGATGCCGGATGGATCGATGCTCGTATCCGACGACCGGGCCAACGCAATCTACCGGATCACTTACGGCGGATGATGGACGGTATGGACGGTATGGACGATATGGACCGATTTGCACGGCGTCCGCCGAGTTTATGAAAAAGGTTCTCAGCGCGGTTGCACTGCTCGTATTGCTACTGTCCGGGGTGGTGTTGTATCGCGGTGTGACGTTCGAGTCGGTTCAGGTACCTTCAACGTCCATGGGGCCGATAAGCGTCGAGGTGCCGCGGGCCGCGGAACACCTCGCCGAATCGTTGCGATTTGAGACCATTTCCTACGGCGTGCAAGCGCCGTTGAGCAAAGACGCCTTCGAGTCGTTCCACGCGTATCTCGAAACGACCTACCCGAATATCCACGGCACGCTCGATCTCGAAGTCGCCGGCGGGTTCAGTTTGCTTTACACGTGGCGCGGCAGCGATCCCGCGTTAAGACCGCTGCTCATCATGGGCCACTTCGACGTGGTGCCCGTGCCGCCAGACACGCTCGCGGACTGGGAGCACCCGCCCTTCGCCGGCGAAATTGTCGATGGGGTAATCTGGGGCCGGGGCGCCCTCGACGACAAGGTCAACGTCATCGGCGCGATGGAAGCGGTCGAGTGGATGATCGGCGAGGGCTTCCAACCGCGGCGCACGCTGTACCTCGCCTTCGGCCACGACGAAGAAGTTGGCGGCGCGCAGGGCGCGGTGAAGATTGCGGCGTTGCTGAAGGGGCGCGGCGTCGAACTCGAATGCGTCGTCGACGAGGGCGGTTCCATCATCGCGGACACGATGCCGGGCGTCGAGGCGCCGGTCGCCCTGATTGGCATTGCGGAGAAGGGCTATCTGACGCTCACGCTGTCGGTTGAGCAGTCCGGCGGCCATTCCTCCATGCCGCCAAATCAGAGCGCTATCGGTATTCTCGCCGCGGCCGTCGCGCGACTGGAAGCGAACCCGTTTCCCGCGAAACTCGGCGGGCCCTCTGTCGAAATGTTTGCGGCGTTCGGGCCGGAAATGCCCTTTGCGCAGCGCGTCGTCTTTGCCAATCTCTGGTTGACCAAACCGCTTGTCATGCGCCTGCTCAGCCAATCCCCGGAAACCAACGCGATGCTGCGCACGACCACCGCGGTCACCATGATGAACGGCGGTGTGAAAGACAATGTGCTGCCAACCGAAGCGTCCGCCTCCGTCAATTTCCGCATCATGCCCGGCGAAACCACGGAGTCCGTCGTCGGGCGCGTGCGCGAGGTCGTGAACGACGAACGGGTTCGCATCGAGGCCGCGGACAAATCGTCGCACGAACCCAGCATCGTTTCGGACACGGACGCGCCGGCCTTCGGTACGCTCGAGAAGACGATTCGCCAGGTCTGCCCCGACGTCCTGGTGGGACCCTATCTCGTGCTCGGCGCGACCGACGCCCGCCACTACGAGATCCTCACGCCGAACATCTACCGCTTCACACCCATCCGGCTCGGCAAAGGCGACACGGCCATGCTGCACGGCGCCAACGAACGCATCCGCGTCGATAACTTCGGCGAAGTCTGCCGCTTCTACGTGCAGCTCATTCGGAACTTCAACTCGTAACAGTCGCCGTTCCCCCATTTCCCCGGCGATAATCGAGTTGTGTTGGATCACCATACACGATTCCGCTAACGTGATGTTCATCCTAATCCCGAGAGGAGTTGCCCATGCCCTGGTCCACGGAAGCGACATCGCTCGAACAACCGATACCCCCGGAACTGGCCGGCGAACTGCGTGACAGCACGCCGTTACGCAATGACGGTGACACGCTGCGCGCGCGGCTTGCCGACGACGGCTACGTTTTCCTGCGCGGCGCATTGAACCGTCACGACGTACTCGCGGCACGGGAAGAAGTCTTCTCACGTCTGGTCGAAGTCGGGGAGGTGCGGGAACCCGCCATCGACGGGATCGCCACGGGCGTCAGCCGTCGCGAGGCGTTGCAGCCCGACCTCGGCGCCTTCTGGAAGAGCGTGTGCAACGGGCCCAAGCTACGACGCGTCACGCACGCCGGGCCCATGCTGGATCTCATGGCGATGATTCTGGAAGGTACCGTTCGGCCCTTTGACTTTCTCTGGCTGCGCCCGGTCCCGCCGGGCCGTGCGTCCGCGTTTCACTATGACCACGTCTACATGAATCGCGGCACGGACACCCTTTACACCGTATGGACACCGTTGGGCGATGTACCCATCGAAGACGGACCCATTCTACTGATGGAAGGCTCCCATCGCTGGAACGATCTCATCGATCAGTATCGTGGCTTCGATGTGGACAAGGACAAGAGCCGCCCCGGTCATGTTACGATGGAACCAGTGACGCTGGCGCAGGAACGCGGGTGCCGTTTGTTAACCTCGGACTTTCACGCGGGGGACGTGTTGATCATGTCCATGTTTATCCTGCACGGGTCGCTGGATAACCGGTCGCCGGAAGGGCGGCTCAGGCTCTCTTGCGACACGCGCTATCAACGCGCCGACGAGCCCATCGACGCGCGATGGATCGGCGACGACCCGATCGGCCATGGCAAGGGTTATGGCGGCGTCGGCGGTGCACAGCCCATCACGGCGGCGCCTATCCGGCGATAGATCCGAAATAGGTCCTACCGACCAAGAACCGGAATTATGACGGTCCCTTCAAGTAGAACATTCAACCCGCGGCCAACAGATCTGGGAGGTCTATGCTCATGCGAAAATCCCTTCAAGATCAACGTACATCACTTGTACTCCTTTTCATCGTCGTCATTGCCATCACCGGATGCACAGGCGGCAGCGGTAAGAACCTCACGGCCGACCTTGAAGGCCGGCGAGTCGAGTGGTTCGACGTAGAGGGTAATTGGGCGGCCTACCGGTGGACGCCGAACAATTCGCAGACAACGCCACAGGCGATCGTCCTTCGGGAGTTGGGTTCCGGCGCGGAGACGGAGATCGAGTCCGGCGGGAACTACGGCAGCGTCGCCATCGACGGCGGTATTGTGGTCTACGTGAAACGTGGCGGCAGCGGCGAACCCAGCGCGATTGTTGCTTACACCGTCAATAGCGGCGCGTCAGAAACGATCGCGACAGGGCGGATCGATACAATGGATGCTGGCGCCGGCCGTGCGGTTTGGGACGATTCCCAAACCGGCCTCGCCATGATCGGCAGCCTGGCGGGCGGTGGCGGCTCGGCCATGGACGCGGTGGAAAACGTCTCCGACTTCATGCCCCGTATCGGCACCATGCATGCCGTTTGGGTGCGCAACGACCGCGCAACCCGTGAAAACCGGTTGATGGTCTACGATCTTTCGGCGGGATCGGCTTCCGCCACGGAGATTACTTCGCCCGATCGGGTCATTGCCGACGTATCCAGCGGCAACGTCGTGTACTGCGTCTTTGGCCAGCCGGAGGACGCCATCCACATTTACAACATCGCCACGCGCTCAGATAACGTCATTGCTACCAGTCCGCGCATTGTTGATGAGCCGCGCATCGAAGGCAACTACGTGGTTTGGCTCGAACACATTTCTCGCGACGAGTTCAGCGGCGTGGCCGGGCAGCCCCTCTACGACGAACGCGACTTCCGCAACCTCCTGCGCCACGACCTCGCGTCAGGTAGCACGAAGGAACTTGCGCACAATGTCTTCGGATTGCGCGATCCCTTGCCTGCCGCGGATGGAACCGTTTACGCCCGCGCACCCCGGGCGATCACGCCGCCCGGTCAATCGAATACGGGTGATTTGATCGACATACGAGCGTTCTAAATGGGGTGTCAGCCGTTCGCGCGGGGACTCACGGGCTGGAAGTCTGTGCCACCTCTGGGGACCTTTTATTCGTCGGATGGAACTTCGTAGAGGCTCAGACCATCCTCGGAATAGACGGGGGTGAAGTTGCAGGGTTCGTTCGCGGCCTGGACGAAATAGCGAATGCCGTAGGCTTCGGCCATGGCTTTCCATTCCTCGCGGCTCAACATAGACCAGTGGGCGAGCCCCGCGTTGGAGGTGCCATCGATGCTGAAGCCGTACGTGTCGCGGATCATCTTGCGCAACGATGGACCCAGACTCGGCATGTAGGTGATCAAGCGCGGCGTCTGGTAATCGAGAAATACCGGAGCCCCGGTCCGCGCGTTCCATTCCACATCCCAATAGGGCGGAACGATCATGGCGTCCGGTTCGCCCGCATCGGCGAGGTATCGCACAACCCCTTCTTGAAAGCGCGTCCTGGGCAAATGCTCGCGTGTCCCCCATTCCCGCGCGAGGAGCAGCACCAGAACGAATCCGGCGCAAGCGAACGCTCCGTTGCGAATCATATTCGCGCGATCAATAGATTTCGGCAGCACGCGAAGGGTCCAGTGGAGCGCAAACCCGGCGACTGTGCATGCGACGATGAACTGGTTGAACGTCGTGAGCGCAACAAGCGCGACCACCGAGGCAACACACCAGACAACAAAGGTCTTGGTCGAGTACCCATAAGCGCGTTCTGCGATTGCGCCCAACGCGCCTCCAATGAGAATGAAGAAGAGGTACTCTCCTTCTTCCAAATAGCGCACGTACAGGGTTTCCGGCAGGAATCGTCCGCTCAGCGCGATCGGCAGCGCGAACACGCACAACAGCGCGGCCCAAAGTGGTGCGCGGTCCCGGGGTCCGGCATTGCGCGTGTCGTGCGCCAGGAGTGCCAGGCAAAGTGCAAGCAGAATAGGCGCGAGGTGATTGGGAACCCGGTACGGCATCCACACGACAAGCAGGAAGGGAACGTTCTCACCCATGAAGTGATGGATGAGGCGAATGCCGACGGCCAGTACGCCCACGCACAGGGCGTACAACGCGATTGCGGCTGCCGGCGATTTGCGGCTTTCATTCGGTTTTGCAGCGAGCAACACGGTCAGGCTTACGGCCAAGGTCAACCCAATGAGCAACACGCTATGCGAGAACGGATGCGCGAAGGAGATGAAGCGGTGTACATCTTCCCGCATGGAGTAATTGATCCAGATTTCGTGAACGTTGGCATCCGCGTAGTAGGGTCCACTGTCGGGAAGCGGCACGATGAAGAATCGTTGAATAACGTAGAACAAGACCGACCCGACGAATCCCGCGCCGCCCCAGAAGAAGGCTGCCCGCCATTGCGCTTTGCGGCGTTCCCAATCGCCGATGACCAGTTGCGCGCCCGCAAATAGGAGCAAAGGCGGCAACTGCCCGGCATGAACGGCGAACAGGAAGGTCAACAAGAACCACGCCGTGCGCGTCCAGCCCGCGACGAAGGCCGTGAACGTGAGCAGGGCATACCCAGCGCCGATGCCGCCGACCGAAAAGAATCCCGTCCACGTGCCGATTCCGTAGTGGCTGCCGAAGAACGAATACACGCCGCAGAGCGCCAGCACGACGGCCACGTGCCCCCACAATGCGCGCCGCGTCAGAGCGAATGTCAGGAGAAAGAGAGGCAGCGTGACGAACAGCATGAGCGCGAGATCGCGAATGAAACAAACTACCAACGCGCTTCGCGTCAACCACAACAGACCCGCGGACAGGTAGCTCTGCAGGCTGAACACGTTGCGGCAATAGATGAAGAAGGGATGGCCTTCCGGATACGGCGCGAGCCGCGTAATCGCGAGCGCGTGTTCATACGTCTCGTCCCAACGCACCCCGCGCACGAACACGATGATCAGTGAAGCCACCGCCCAAAACAGACACCCGTAAAGCCGGGCCCGGCGCTCGTCGCGCGTCAGCGCTTCCGCCGTCATCGGCTACTCGGCGGCCCGGTACAGCCCGAATGCCTGAATCGTGGGACAGGCCCGCGCGCGCACGGTCAGCCGCACTTGCGTCGCGGTGACGTCCGCGAACCGGTCGAGCCGTTTGTAGCCGATCGTTGTGCCTTCCACAACCGGGATCCATTCACCTTCCACCATGGCCTCGAGCTTGTACGACTCGACCCGTTGACCCAACGCGATGTGCTCTTGAATCAGGGAGCGGTTGAAGGTCGTCGGCTCGCCGAGGTCTACGATCAACATGCCTTCGGGAACGCCGTCGTCGGTACACCAATAGGTCGCATCGTCACCGTCGATAGCGTTCGCGGCCGCGAACGCGGGATCTCCGCCGCGCTCGTTGCTGGCTGTAGCCGCTTTGCCTTCCGCGAGGTTCGTCTTAAACGTTTCGGAGACGATGCGCCAGACCTCGTCCAATACCGCGACGTCCTTTTCCGGCAGCAATCCACGCCGGTCCGGCGATACGTTCAGTAACAGCACCGCGCCGCGCCCGACGGACTTGTAGTAGATGTCGAGCACTTCGTCCACGCTGCGCAACTGCGGCTCCCCGTCGGTGTGGAAGAACCACTGCCCCTTGCGAATGGGCACGTCACATTCCGCCGGGTACCAGACCTGCTCTTCGTCGCGATCGACTACATTCCACAGTGTCTCCGGAGCGACGCCCTGCTCGTTGCCCACCCAACGAATGTCCGGGCCGCAGATGGCGATCAGCGCCTGCGGTTGCAGCTCCCGTATCAACCCATAGTAGCCATCCCAGTCGTAGACGTGACCTTCGCTGCCCGCGCCGTCAAACCAGACTTCGCCGACCGCGCCGTAGTTGGTCAGCAGTTCGCGCAGCATGTTTTTGAAATGGGCATCGTAGGCGGGCGGGTCCGCATACTTCGGCTCGTGCCGGTCCCAGGGAGAGAGGTAAAACCCGAACATGACGCCGAGATCGTGGCAGGCGTCCGCGACTTCGCGGACGACATCGCCCTTGCCATCGCGCCACGGGCTCGCCGTGACCGCGTAATCGCTGTGCGCCGTCGGATACACGGCGAACCCGTCGTGGTGCTTAGCCGTCACGACGAGGTAGCCCATGCCGCAGCGCTTGGCGACTTCCACCCACTGGCGGCCATTGAAATCGGAGGGGTTGAAGCTCTGCGGGTCCTTCGTGCCGTCGGTCCATTCTTCGTTGTGGAAGGTGTTGATACCGAAGTGGCAGAACATTCCGTACTCCAACTGCTGCCACGCCAGTTGCTCCGGCGATGGCACCGGAAGGAGCGGCTCCGGCGGCGGTGCGGAAAGTTGAATCAAACTCGTGGTGATAAGGAGCGCTGTCGCGAAGGTAATGGTCATCATGGGGTTAGCCTGCCTTTTCAAATGCCGTACATACCGCGCACCCCGCCCATTATGCCATCGGAACGACTCGGGAGGAAGAGCGGCCAGGCGCGGGAGACGACTGCGGAAACCTTCGCTTCCAGAAGTCCTTAAGGGACCCCGAACCTGGCCCTCGTATCCGGTACGCGAAAAAGCACTGACAATGGACGAGTTTCCACGACGCCGAGGGGGACGCGAATGCGGGAAATATGGTAGCATGAAGCGGTTTACGGTGAGTGACCAGATTTGGGTTTTCCCGTCGAGGACGGCGGGGTGCAAGGTAGCGATCGATTGGGCGAATATGTACCGGAATTCGGCGATGGCGTCGCCACGGAGACCGAAGACGAGGTCAAACCGCCGTCCATGTTCCGCGTGCTCATGCACAACGACGACTACACGACCATGGAGTTCGTGGTGAGCGTGTTGATGAGCGTGTTCGGCAAAGAGGCGGAAGACGCGGTGCGTATCATGTTGAACGTTCACCAGAAAGGCGTCGGTGTCTGCGGCGTCTACACGGAGGACATCGCGTCGACGAAGATCGCGACCGTACATGCACGGGCCCAGTCGGCGGGATATCCCCTGCGGTGCTCGATGGAACCGGAATAATGGGACGAAATTCAAAATCCGAAGCACGAAATTCGAATGACCCAATTCAAAATGCTTAAGCTGTTAATCGAATCGCTAGTGTAGTGATCTCGAAATTCGTTCTACAATTTAGTCTTTGCAACAGGGTGAACATCCCCCTTGATCCCCCTTCAAAGGGGGAATGGGGCACAATCCGGTATACAGATATGCGCGGTCTGACACATTCTATAAGTGGATTTTCATCGACCTCAGACACAACGCGAAGCGTTGCGCACAATTCCCCCTTTGAAGGGGGATCAAGGGGGATGTTCTTCCGCGAAATCGCGATACGCCGCGGCTCGTGCGCACAGCAGGATTTATTCAGAAATGTTCAGTAAGTCTCTAGAGATTTCCTTGGGCGCGGCGTTGACTGAAGCCCGGGAACGGCGCCACGAGTATCTGTGTGTGGAGCACTTGCTCTATGCCTTGATCGACGACCAGTACGGCCGCGAGATTCTCGAGAACTGCGGCGCGGACGTGGAGAACCTGCGCGTCGAGTTGGACGAGTTTTTTGAGACCGAACTGCCGCGCGTGCCCCGGGGCACCGACCACATCCCCCAACAGACGCTGGGGTTCGAGCGCCTCATGCAACGGGCCGTGGCGCACGTCCATTATTCGGGAAAAAAAGAAGTCGACGCGGGCGACATTCTCGCCGCCATGTTCGACGAGAAGAACGCGCATGCCACCTACTTCCTGGCCAGCGAAGGGATATCCAGGCTGGACGTGCTGAACTACATTTCCCACGGGATCTCGAAAACTGTTCCGGCGCCGGTATCCGGAGACCCGGAAGCCGATGGCGAGGCTCCCGAGGAGGAGGCGCGGCCGCGGAAGAATCCGCTCGACGCGTTTACGGTCAGCCTGAACGCCCGCGCGGCCCAGGGCAAGATCGATCCCATTATCGGCCGTGAGTACGAATTGCGCCGGACGATTCAGGTGTTGTGCCGCCGGCGGAAGAACAATCCCATCTATGTGGGCGAGCCGGGCGTGGGTAAGACGGCCCTCGTGGAAGGGTTGGCGCTTCGCATTCACGACGGGAACGTGCCGGAGGTGTTGGAAGGCGTCGAGATCTTGATGCTGGACCTCGCGGCGTTGCTGGCGGGCACGAAGTTCCGCGGCGAATTCGAGCAGCGATTGAAGGCCGTGATCGCGGCGCTGGTCGAACGGGACGATGTGATCCTGTTCATCGACGAAATCCACAGCGTCGTGGGCGCGGGCGCCACCGCGGACAGCACCATGGACGCATCAAATATTTTGAAGCCTGTGCTGGCGTCGGGCGACCTGCGGTGCATCGGGTCGACTACCTACGAAGAGTATAAGAACCATTTTGAGAAAGACCGCGCGCTGTCGCGGCGATTCCAGAAGATAGAGATTCTCGAACCGTCCGTGGGGGAAACGGTCCTGATTCTGCGCGGACTGAAATCGCGGTACGAGCAGCACCACGAGATCACCTACACCGATTCCGCGCTCCGGGCCGCGGCCGAACTATCGGCCAAGCACATCAACGACCGGTTCCTGCCGGACAAGGCCATCGACGTTATCGACGAGGCCGGCGCGAGCGTGCGGTTGCAGTCCGGCACGGCGCGGAAGACGATCCGGCCTTCGGACATCGAACGCATCGTCGCGGAGATCGCGCGCATCCCCGCGCGAAGCGTGTCGTCGTCCGACAAGGCCCAACTCGGCAACCTCGAAGAGGAATTGCGCCGCGTTGTATACGGCCAGGATGAAGCCATCCACGCCGTCTCGACCGCCATCAAACGGTCCCGCGCAGGTCTCGGCGCCGAGGAGCGTCCCACGGGCTGTTTTCTGTTCACAGGACCGACGGGCGTGGGCAAGACGGAAGTGGCGCGGCAGCTCGCGTCGATCATGGGCGTCCACTTCGCGCGCTACGACATGAGCGAGTACATGGAGAAGCACACGGTGGCGCGGTTGATCGGCGCGCCTCCGGGTTATGTGGGCTTCGATCAAGGCGGGTTGTTGACCGACGAGATCCGCCGGCATCCGTATTGCGTGCTGTTGCTCGACGAAATCGAAAAGGCCCACCCGGATTTGTTCAACATCCTCTTGCAGGTCATGGACCACGCGACGTTGACAGATAACAACGGCAAGAAGGCCGACTTCCGCAACGTTGTGCTCATCATGACATCCAACGCGGGCGCGCGTGAAATGGCCTCGCAAAGCATCGGCTTCGGCGCATCGGATCAGGACCCCGCGAGCAAGGGGTTGAAGGCCATCGAAAAGGCCTTTACGCCCGAATTCCGCAACCGGCTGGACGGCATCGTGTCGTTCCACTCCCTGTCGCCGGAGGTTATCAAGAAAGTCGTCGACAAGTTCGTGGGAGAGTTGCAGGGCCGTCTTGCCACGCGCAAGGTCAGCCTTGCGGTGACCGGCGCCACCCGCGACTGGCTCGCCGAACACGGCTTCGACAAGAGTTTCGGCGCACGGCCCCTTGGACGTCTGATTCAGGTGGAGATTAAGGACGCCCTCGCCGACGAGATGCTGTTCGGGCGCTTGGAAAAGGGCGGCAAGGTGCTGGCCGACGTGAAGGACGGGAAGATCGTTTTTGAGTACCCCGAGTAGAAAATCCGAAATCCGAATCTCGAAATCCGAAACAGTTTTGGGCTTCTCGTGAACGGCACCAAGAGCGAAAATCGTGAAGGTCTAGGTTTGAACGCTAGGAGGGATCCCCGCGAAGGCGGGGATTCATCTTCCTTTCCGTCCGATGACTCCAGGTCTCGCTTCAATCACTCAGGGAGTTACTTGTCCCGTTTCGAGTTTCTGAATTCCGATTTGTTTCGGATTCCGAGACACTGCTGTCCGGTTAAAAGTTGAATAGTTCCATCTGGTTACGCAGGAGGTTACT
>JAHDWY010000053.1 GCA_023384315.1 Candidatus Hydrogenedentota bacterium
AGTTCCCTGGCTGGCTACGTCCACTTCAAGACACTGCGCTACAAACCACCGGCCTTCCTGAGAAACGTTCGCGGTGAATCCTCTCTTCATGCCGGCAACACCTCATTGGCGCGTTTCTGGATTCCCGCCTTCGCGGGAATGACGGCGCGGGTGCTTGGCGAGAGAATGCGACATCTCCGTCATTCCCGCGAAGGCGGGAATCTATTTTACCTTCGTATCGGAGAACCGATACGGAGTCATGAAACTTGCGCTATTCTACTTCTTGTAATCCCCGACCTTCGGCGCTTGCGGGTTCACGTGGGGGCCGAAGTAGCGGAGCATGACCAGGGGGCATTCCTTGCCGAGGTTCTCGACCGTGTACCCTTCCTTCGCGCGCTTCTCTGTGATGAACACTTCGTCTTCCGTCATTTCGCCGAAACGGATTTGCTGCGGACATTCGAAGGGCAGGTTGCCAATCTTGCCGCGGCCCTGCATGAGGATGACGCCGGACGCGCCGTTGTCCTTGATGGTGACCTTCGCGCCCGGGGCGACCGTCAGTTCCTTCGCGCTGAACAACTGTTCCCCGCGCACGTCGCCGTAGACCACCCAACGGTCCACATAGCCCGAACTCTCGGTGTTTCCATCTGCGATGGGTTCGAGGTAGTGGCTGTCCTTAAAGTTCGGGTCGACGTTCATCTCCCAGTCGAGCTGGTCGACTATGTACTCGTTGTCGTCCTGCTTGTCTTCGGGAATGTCTTTCACCAGCAGATGCTTCCACACATCGCGCCCTTCCACCAGCGACTGGAACATGGAGAACACATCGCTGCCCCATTGCGGCTCGTAGGTCAGCAGCGAGCCGGGGGCATGCAGGATGCACGGACCCACCAGCCAGCCCGTTCCCGGCTTAAGGCGATACGCCTTCGAATAGTCGAGGATGCCGTTGTCGCCGCAGTTCCAGCGGTCGAGGCAGGCGACGATTTCCTCTTTCTTCGTGCCCGGTTCGAGGCCGAAGAAGGTGTACGGGAAGTTGTTGCCGATGGTGTTGAGCTGCGGCGGGAAGTAGTAGGACTCCGGCTTGCCTTCGCGTCCGACCAAGGCGGCTTGTTCCGCGCTCTGGTGGTGGTGATGGGGGATGGGCCCCATGTTGTCGAAGAACTTGCTGTAGACCGGCCACCGCTTGTACTTGTTCCAGATGGCGTCGCCGATGAGTTCCGCGCCGAGATTGGCCACGGCGTCTTTCAGCGTGAACCGCGCTCCGTCATGCTCCACATAGCTCAGGCCTTCGTCCGGTGGCGCGCCTTCGTTGTCCGCCGCGGTGGTTGATGCGAACCAGCGTTCGTCAATGCCGCCGCGGTGCTTGCCGAGGGCGTAATAATCGTCGGGGTGCAGTTTCAGCCGGCGGCCGGGCTGCAAGAACGAACGCGGCACCCACGTCGGCGCAAGCCGCAACAAGCCTTCACCGGCTTCCAGGGCCGCTTTGGCCGACTTTTGAACTTTGTCTCCACTGACCGTATTCATGCGGGACTCCTTCATGATGTGTGCGTGATATACCCCTCAAACCCTCGCGAAACGGTTCCGGCCGGGACATGGCTCCAGTCTTGCCGGAGGGGTCATTCGCGAACGGGCGTGCGCCAAGGCTCCGCAGCAGGCGCAACCGTTGTTATATCAGGCGGATCGGGGAGGAGGCAAATGAAAACCGGACGGTCGAAGCCGCCCGGTCTTTCAGAATGCCGCGTGCAAATGGGAGCCGCTCAATTTCCAGCGTTGCGTTGGGCCTCCTCGAGCTTGGCTAGGTACCGCGCCGGATCCTTCCGGAAGGCCTTCTCGCATGCCCCGCAGCAAAGCCGGATAAGACGATTCCCGGAAATGAATTCGATCACTGCGCCGTGCGAGCCATCCAACGCCTCGCCGCTGACGACGCAGGATTGCAGCGGGTAATCGGGCCGCTGTTGCTCTACGATCATGGCGTCGAGTTCCGGGATATGGGTGCCGTTTTTCGCGATGGACTCCATCACTTCCGTCCCGCAACTCGGGCAGCAGAACCGCAGCAGCCGGTTTTTGTACACCTGGTCGATGGGGTTGTCTCCCCACGACTCCCGGCTGTTCAGACAGATCGATTCCGGATAGTAGGGAATCTGCGATGTGACGATCGCCTCGTCAATCGCCTTGAGGTACTTCCCGGATTCGTCCTGAAACTTCGCGATGCAGCCCTCGCAGCAGAAACGCACTTCACGCCCCTCGTGTTGCAGCACAACCGGTTCGCCCTTCGCGCCCAACTCCTCGCCGGATACCGGACAGGTCGTCAGCGGATACACGTCGCCCGCTGGATCCAATACCGCGGACCGCGCCGTGGGGTCGCCTGATTCGGCAGCCATTACCGGAGCGAACACGCCGGCCCCAACGGCCACAGTTACGCCAATCAGGCCCCAGCAACACATCAGCAAACTTCGGTGACTGGTCAACGATCGGATTGTCATCATCGGTCCTCAATGGTTGGATAGGCTGCGGACGCACCCATCCGGTTGCGGGTCCTACAATACGACGCCGGAGGCCTGCCGAATGCGCAGGACTCCGGCGGTCGGGCATTGATGCCCGTGGACTGGTTGGTACAGCAAGACGAGGTATCGTCTCAAACCTTGCTCTCCTATGATGCGTGCCACGGCCAGATTGGGCAATGGTTGAAGCTGTCAAAAACCTTTGTGAAACTATCAGGGGTGAGATTGGCGCCGGAGGATTGGTAACAAAGCGATGATTGCTTTCGATTCTTGAGACCGTAGCGTAAGTTATTGGCCCGTAGAGAGGTGCTCGTCGAGCGCGGAGGCCAATCGCTCCGCCAGTATGCGGTTCCCGGCCGGCGTCAAATGACCATCGTTCATATACAAGCGCCCCACGGGGCCATTCTCAATGAGAGTCTGAACTGTCGGTGCGTAGGGAATGCCCGCTGACGCGAAGAACTCCTCGCACAGCGCCACATCCTTGAACCGAACGTAGGACACCGGGTCCGCGGCTTCGGCTATCGCCGCCTCCCAATCCTCGTCCGACAACTCAATCCACGATGGCAGGCAGAACGCGAAGAACTCGATGCCGCGGTTATCGCAGTCGTCACGGATTCGCAGCACATCCTCCTGCATCCGTTCCCACGCCTCTTCGAGCTGCGGGTACCAGTCTTCCAGCATGAACTCCAGGTAGAACGGCCGCGGCTGTTGCGGCGGCAGTTCCGGAATCCGGAGCGGCGCGAGAAACCGGACCTGCCGCAAGAGTGTCGTCAGGTCCCAGCGTTTGCCCGTCACGCTTTGGAACTGCGCATACAACCGGCAGTTCGTGATCATCCACCACTCGGCCTGCATGCGCCAATCCGCGTGATACCGCCAATAGAGCACCATCTGTTCCCATCCCTCGTTGTAGGATTCGAGGTACTCGCCGCTCTGATTCAGCGTGTTGTGCACGTCGTTCTCGGGATAGAGCTGAAGAACCACGAGATCGGGTTCGAGCGCCAGGCACCGTTCCTGCAGAAAGATGCGCTCCTGCCATGGCCCATATCCGGCCACACCAGCGTTGATGACGGTGACTTTCCGGTCCGGCATCTGCTTGGACAGTAGCTCTTCCAAGATGTGCGGATAGCTGTCTTCGTACGCGACGCCCCAACCCATGGTCAGCGAGTCTCCAAGAGCAACGACCCGGAATTCATCGGGCGCTTTCGGTCCGACGTCCGGCCCGCGAAGGCCCTGAGCCGACACGGACACAACGAACTCCTGCGGGTCTCCGGACTTCGGCATGGTGGTGTAGGTGTCGGTCCGTCCGGGACGAAGGGTCCAGAAAGCCGTCGGATGCGCCTCGAACCCTGCCCGGGCGGACTGTTTGATGATCGGCGCGGGGAAAAGGAATCGCGCCGTGACTTCCGCGAGCGCGAGGCACAGGAGAATGGACGCCGTCAGAAGAGCGCCATTGATGGCGCATTGCTTCCAGTTGGACTTCGCCCGAGCGGACGGCCATGGCGCCTTCCAGACAAATGCCCCCAAGGTCACTGACCATGCAATCGATTCGATGATTGGTGTATCACGGAACGTGGCCAAACGCACAAGAAGGATGGCGGCCACCGCGATGTACGTTGCACGGATCGCGCGCCCGGTGTGAACAAGCAATCGTGCCCGAACGCTCGATGGCGTTGGGGCCGCGGCGAGTCGTCCGAAGACGAGCAGCAGAACCACGATAACCACCTGCCCCGTCAGAAAGTAGTGGCCCATTTCACTCGCAATCCACGGCGCGCCCGCCGCGATGGTAAGCCCGTAGACGCTCAGCACCGGGAAGAACCACCGGGATGCCACGAGGATCAAGGGCACGTAGAGGAAGACCATGGGGCTGCGGACACAAATGAGGTGATGCAGACCCAATACACCTGCGAATGAGACTACCTCCAGCACCTGCACCACAAACGACAGTGGTACCGCTTCCGGCTGTTGGGTATGTGGCGTATTCCGGCGTTCCATTCCGGCGGGGAGTATGGCACGTGGACTCGCGAAACCCCAATTTGAAGAGGACGTGTTGCCGCCACCCGGATTGAACTTTTGCGCGATCCGGGGTAGGATACTCGCAAGCGGTTCGCGTGGGGATGCGAGCCACATGGGGGAGCAGTCGTAATTAGGGGGAGAAACCATGACTCGACTGTGTGTAGTACTGTGTGCCGCGTGTCTCGTGGCGGGGACGTTTACCGCGTTCGCGGAACTGGAAAACGTTCAGGTTGGGGGCGAACTCCGGATCAAGTCCGACTGGATTCGGAACTGGGCCGTGCAGCCGGGGCCGTTCGAAGTCCGGGTTCCCAATTTCTTGCTGCCGCAGCGGCCTATCGGTGAATTCGTTTCGGGCGCGCCGGCATTCAACGGGCTTGGTCTTGTCAGCCCCTATGCCTACGACGACGATACGAACGATCTCTGGCTCATCGAGCAGCGGACGCGTCTCAACGTGAAAGCGGATTTCACGAATGACGTGGGGGCCTTCATCGAACTCGAAAGCTACGATTTCTGGGGCGAGGACTTCCGGTCCGATTACATCACCGGCCTTGACAACCGCGCCGTCACCAATGACGACGTTGAAGTCTACCAAGCCTACATCGAAGCCGCGAATATGTGGGGCACTCCGCTCCAGATGCGCATCGGCCGCCAGGAACTCGCCTTCGGCAGCCAGTGGCTGGTCGGTCCGAAGGATTTCGGTCCCTTCTACCGCGGCCGTTCCTTCGACGGCCTGCGTCTGACATGGCCGGGCGAAACCTATAAGATTGACGCCTTTGCCACGCAGTTGTTTGAAGGCGGCATCAATGAACAGGACGGCGATGTGTGGTTCTACGGCGTATATGCTTCCTGCACGGCGATCGAGAACATCACCTTCGATGCCTACTGGATGTGGTTGCGCGACGCCCGCAGCCTGAACGACACCAATTTCATCGCGCCCATCGAGTGGCTCGAAGAGATCGTCAGCCTCGATGACTACGACGCCACGAACCTGCATACCGTGGGTCTTCGCGCAGCGGGCGCCTTCGGTGCGCTGGACTTCGACGCGGAGGTCGCCTATCAGTTCGGCGACGCGGATCGTCAAGGGTTCTTCTTCAAGCCGTTCATCTACGGCGACGACGGCGCCGAATTTGACGCCTGGGGCGCCACGCTGGACGTGGGCTACACCTTCGACATCATGTGGCAGCCGCGGGTATTCGGTAAGTACGCCTATTACCAAGGCGAGGACAACCGCGATCTGTCCTTTGGCGAGTGGCTGAACCCGTTCTATCGGCCCGAAGCCAGTGTCAGCTTCAACCGGCTGTTCTCGAACCACATGTACAACGGGTTCTTCGACCTGCAGAACGACTTCTCCAACGGCCATGTGTTCGTGCTCGGCGCCATCGCTCATCCGTCGGAGTCGCTCGACTTGTACGCAAGTGTCAGCTACTTCCTCGTGGACGAGCCGTTCGATATGCCGGCCTACACGAAGCTTGGCAGTTGGCGCGTGCCGCTGGCCCCGGCCCTGTCCTTCTGGACCCAGGAAGGCGACGACGAAATCGGGTACACGTCCGACATCGTGCTAACCTACCATTACAGCGAAGACCTGATGTTTATGGTCCACTGGTGCCATCTCTTCGCGGGTGACGCTCTTGAAGACGGCAGCTTTTTCGCCAACAACGGCCTCGTCTTCGGCGGCGGCTCGGACGACCACGACGGCGACTTCATCACCTTCGAAACCCGTATCTGCTTCTAGCGTCCAACGCGCTTTTTGAAGACTGGTTCGCGCTCATCCTTCGGGGTGGGCGCGAACCATTTTTGGCAAGGAGATGTGTCGAGTCACATAAAGATGCATGAAATATGAATATTATTTATTATTGGATTGATTTTATAAAGAAATTATGTATAATAATGAATGATGACCATGCAAAAAGACAATTCGCCATCTACCGAAGACAGCCGGAAACTGCCGCGAAGCTGTCCCAGTTGTGGCGCCCCGTTGCGCGTTCAGCGGTTCACCTGCCACGCATGCAGCACTGCCGTGGAAGGCGATTTCGCGCTTCCGGTTCTGGCCCGTCTCGAACCGGAGGAACAGGAATTCCTGCTACACCTGCTGGAAGAGAGCGGGAGCTTGAAAGGCTTGGCCCAGCAGTATCAGGTCTCCTATCCAACGGTCCGCAACCGGCTCGATGCGCTTCGTGAGAAGGTGCGGCGACTGGTGGCGGAGCAACGCAAGCCGCTAAAGGGGGACGATGGATGAACGCCGAAGGTTCAGGAGATACCGCGCCGGCACGTCCCTGGAGAACGTGGATATTCAATCCATTCCACTTTGTCGCGGGGGGCAAGGCACTCGCTGCAGGGCTTGCCGTGATTACTGTCGCGGGCGCGGTGAACTCCCGCACGGGCAGTCATTTCGACGGCGTCTTGGATTTTCATACTGGTGCAATCCTTCCGTGGTGGACCTACTGGGTGGAAGGTCCCATCAACTGGCTCGTGTTGAGCGCCCTGCTCTTGCCGGCCGGTTGGGCGTTGTCCAAGAGCCGCGTGAGGCCGATCGACGTATTCGGCACGCAGGCGCTGGCGCGGTTTCCGACGGTTGTCATGGCCCTGTCCATGTGGCCGCCCTTCGTACAGCGGGCGAACCAGCGTATGGTGACCGCGCTCTTACAACTGCAGCAACCCGGGACCGTTCAGTCCAGTCAGGAGATGTGGGCTGCGCTGCACTCCACACTGGCGCCTATGGACATGGTGATTTCCCTTGCCGTGGTGCTGATTGTTCTCGCGATGCTGGTCTGGATGCTTATCCTGATGTACCGTGCGTTCGCGGTTTCCTGCAACGTCTCCGGTGGCAAAGCCGTGGGTGCCTTCATCGTGCTGCTTGTCGCCGCGGAAATTCTGTCGAAGATCGTCCTTGGGTTCGTGTACTACCTGGGAAGTCCGTGAACGGTACCAGGTTCAACATTTGAAAAAATCAGAATGGTAAACGTTTGATAGGAGAGTCCACACCCCGCTCCGCAAGAGCGGAAAACGATGGGGGATTCGATCATGAAACAGATCAACTGGGTTATTACAATGATGATGGTCGTGGCCGGGGTATTCATATTCTTCGCGAGCGGCTGCGATAAACCGGCAAACGATATTGCGTCCGCATCGCCTGGCGCCGGAGGCGTCGCTTTGCCTGCTACGGCGTTGAGCGATAAGGCGAACGGCATCGTCGACAAGCTCGCCGCCGGAGATTTCGCCGCGGTCACGCAGAACTTCGATGCCACTATGAAAGCGGCGCTGCCCGAGACCGCGCTGCAGCAGACCTGGGCCAGTCTCACGCAACAGACAGGGCCCTTCAAGAACCGCGGCAGCGCTCGCTCGACAACGGAACAAGGCTTTGACGTGGTCTACGTGGAATGCATCTTCGAACGCGCGACCATGAGCACGAAAGTCGTGTTTAGCCCGGCTGGCGAAGTCACGGGCCTCTTTATTCAAAAAGGATAGCCACCGGCCGAGCTATCCTTTACTACGGCGATTGATGGGGTAGTTGCCGGGCTGGCCGGAAAAGGGTAGCGCCAGCAGACGGTGCAGCCGCTGCAGCGATGCATCCCGAAATTGTATTAGCCCGATCGTCATCCCTTCATGACCCGCGGCGGGCTGGTCCGTGTACGTGCCGCAGAGGCGATCCCACCAGGGCAGGTTGAATCCAAAGTTGCTGTTGGACTCGTTCACCTCCACGGAGTGATGAACCCGGTGCATGTCCGGCGTAACGACCAGCCAGCGCAGCGCGCGGTCAATTCCCAGCGGAATGCGCACGTTACTGTGATTGAACATGGACGTGGCGTTGAGGACGACTTCAAAGATGAGCACCGCCACGGCCGGAGGGCCGAGCACAACGACGGCGGCCAGCTTGATCCCCATGGACAGCAGGATCTCAAAGGGGTGAAAACGCAGTCCCGTGGTCACGTCGAAGTCGAGGTCCGCGTGATGCACCATGTGCAGCCGCCAGAACAGGGGCACTGCGTGAAACATGACATGCTGCAAATAGATGACGAAATCCAGGACGACGAAGGACACTGCCACCGCCAGCCAGTACGGCGCATTGAAGCGATTGAAAAGACCCCAGCCCCATTCCTCGGCAACCACCGCCATACCCACCGCGACCAGGGGAAAAGTGAACCGTAAGAGCAATGTATCGATTACGACGATTCCGAGGTTGGAAAACCAGCGGACTCCGCGGCCCATGATCGGTCTGCGCCGTGGAGATAGCAATTCCCACAGGGCCAACAGGGCGAAGACCCCGAGAAAGAAACCAATTCGAATGGCCGCTTCATGCCGCATTACAGCGCTCCGCTCCGAATGACGTGTTGAACGTTAATCGACTAGCGACCGCGACCGGTTCCGGTACCAGACGATCGACAAGACTAGCATCCATGCTGCCGCGATCAGCAGACCAATCGCTTCCCGCGCCTCCTCCACGCCACGCTCGCCCATCTGCAGATCGGTCAGGAGATGGGTCGGGTTTTCCACCACGATACCAGGAAGCCAATAGAAGAACCCGGCCAGATAACCGACAACACCCACAACGGCGAACACGGTGTACCGCTTGGCCACCGCGAACGCGGTCACCACCGTGCCGTAGCCGTAAATCAGCATCCAGACGAGCCCGTCCGGGTCGTTGAACTGCACGATGACGCAGAGCAGCAACAGGATAAGCATGATGACCGAGACGACGCGCAACATAGGTACTCCCAGGGTTGTTTGACGCCGGATTATAGCGCTCCCGCGCCGCTGGCACCATTCTTCCCACAAATAGACCGATTTTCGTGCTATGCTGGAGCCGGGCGCCGCGTGGGCATTCCTCGGGACGGTACGGGGGATAGCCATGCGATTCCTGCAATTGATGTGTGCAGCCGCGTTCGTTGTTACCGCCTCCGCGCAGAGCGTGCTCGTTGAGCCCAGCGATTTTACCTACCTCGGCGCGTTTCGCCTACCCGGCGGCGAGGACCGTCCCCAGACCTTCGCCTACGGCGGTGGCGCCATGACCTGCAATCCGAATGGCGATCCTGCTGGAGCCGTTGATGGTTTCCCCGGTTCGCTGTACGTGATGGGTCACGTCCGGTTGCCTTATGGGGAACTGCCCGATGGGAACCAGATCGCGGAGATCGGCATCCCCGCTCCCGCGCGCTCCAGGGATCCAGGTGCGCTTCCGCAAGCCGAGTTCATTCAGCCCTTTCGCGACGCGGCACAAGGTCTCTTTACCGAGTATGCCGAAATCCCGCGCACGGGCATGGAGTATCTGGACACGCCTGAAACGGGCCCGCAAATCCACCTCGCCTGGGGACAGCATTTTCACGAGGACGCCCAAGGCCCCACACACGCGTGGATTAGCCCGAACCTCGCCGCGCCCGCCCCGCAAGGCGCGTGGTACATCGGGGACTATTCGTTGTACAGCGTGAACGATTATTTGTTCGCCATCCCCGAGGCGTGGGCCGCCGCTCACACGAAGGGACGGCTTCTCGGCACCGGCCGCTACCGCGACGGCGGCTGGTCGGGGCAGGGTCCCGCCCTGTACGCCTACCGCCCCTGGAACGACGGCGGAACTCCAGCCGCGCCGGGGACGCATCTGGAGGCGACGGCGCTTCTCCAGTACCAGAGTTCCCAAGCCAGCGAGGATGTCGTCGCACGATCGCTTCAAGGTTATCAGCATGCCGACGAATGGGAGGGAGGGGCCTGGCTCACGACGACTACCGGCAAGACCGCCGTGCTCTTCGCAGGCACCAAAGGGACCGGCGCGAAATACTGGTACGGTTGGGTGAATCCGGCTGGGCCGGAAGTGCCCTGCATCGAGACCGCCTTCGTAAACGACTTCCCGACCTGCCGGCAAGCGAACGGCACACCATGCCCCGCCGCGGACCTCTCGGGCTGTGATGGTCACAACGACTATCGCGGCTGGTGGGCATCGCGGATGACCGCCATGATCATCCTCTACAACCCGGACGATCTGGCGCGGGTCGCCGACGGCGAAATGGAGCCCTGGGAACCGCAGCCCTACGCGCGCCTCGGGATCGACAACCAGTTGCTGCTGAATCCGGCAGGGATCGAGCCCGAAATGCTCGGCACCGGCGTCCAGCGGCGGTACCGCGTCGGTTCAGTGGCCTACGACCGGGAGCGCGATCTACTGTATATCCTGGAACCCTTCGCCGATAACACAAAGCCGGTCATACACATATGGCGGATTCAGTAAACGAGCCTTTGCGGCGGCTCGTGAACATACGGCAATGCATCTCGGCCGTTTTGGTATAGTGATTAATCGGTTAATAACTCGGCTGCATCGAAGGTTGAATCCTGGGAGAAGACCCATGCACTTCGTGTTACCCGCGAGAACGGTCGTGCAGTTCAGTCTTTTGACGATGATTCTGCTCTGTCCCGCCGTGGTTGCCGAAGAGTCCTGGACTGTGGAGACGGTGCTGGGCGGCCACAGCATGAAGCTGGTGCGCGGCGATGAGTCGCAGCTTGCCGTGTTGCACGGCGTAAAGGCGCCGAAGCGTGACACGCCGGAAGGGGAGGTCGCCAAGCAATTCCTTGAAGAATTGGTCTTGGGGCTGCCAGTCGCGGTGGAGATCGTCCGCGAGAGCCGCGGGATGAACTACGTCACGCTCGATTCTGAAGACGGCAGCGATCCCGCCGCGATTCTGTTGCAGTATGGGCTCGTCGAGTGGGACGAGGTCCTCGCGCCGAACGCCGCAGAGTACGCCGCCCTGGAGGAGGATGCCAAAGCGAATAAGCTCGGTCTCTGGGGTGAGCCGTTTCCTGAGCCCGAGACCGGGGAACGAACCTATGTTTTGCGGTCGGATGCGGGCGGGACCCGCGAGGCGTTGATCACTGAAGACGGCACTACCATCCTGCGCATGAAAGGCAACGAGGTTCCCAATTACGAAGTCCGCGCCCGCGCGAGTCAGGAGAAGGAACGCCGGGCGGAAGAGCGCCGCGCATTCCTGGAAGAACAAGCTCGGCTGCGTGAAGAAGCGATACGCCAACAGCAACTCGCCGCGGCCGCCGCGGAAGACCAGGCGCGCCAGGATTACCTGTATAACTTGCAGGCGCAGGAACAGTACTTGCGCAACCAGAACCTCTATCTTAACAACGAGTACTGGCGCCGGCGGTTATACAATCACTACCCGTATCCCTTCCCGCACCCGTACCCCTACCCCCATTACTATCCCCGCGTGCATACGCACGTAACACATGAATCGACGTCGGGGTCATCGGGTTCGCCCACGCACGGCGCAACGCACTCGCCGTTCCTGAACGTCCATGGCAACCTTGGAAACGACGAGCGCGAGGACCCGTAAAACTATTCCTTCCGAAAGACCCCCGCTTCCGCGTAGGCGAAGGGTCCCCGCCACTCGGGGCGCCAATAGAGAATCGTCACGCCATCCCGGGCGTCGCCTTTGTCGAAGTCGCTCACGCCCACGTTCAGCCTCACCTGGGCCCAGTCGCCGCCCTGATGCGCGTTAAGATAGTCGACGGGTATCGCCACCTCCGCGGTGAAACCGTCCGCGGCTGGCTTGCTTGCGGCGCGCACGCCGTCCGGCTTGTCGCCAAATTCGAATTCGGCGCCCTGCTCCGGAGATATCTCCGGTCCCGTGATGATGGAGAATACGCCCACCTTCGGATCGTCGGCGGACGAGGCTCGAGCATCCACGGTGACCATCACAAAATCTTCCCAGTATTTCCAGCCATCGAAGCACGGTTCGTTGTCCGTAGCGCGGACGGCGACATAGACATACGCGTCGTCGCGCGTGACGCCGAATCGGAACGCCCCGTCGTGGAGTCCCTTCCACGCAGGCACGTTATGGAAGATCTGGCCGGGCTGGTCCACGATGAACGGCAGGTCGCTCCACTCGCCCAAATCACCATCGAGCGTTAGCGCGGACTCCGCCATAGGGATGGCGTAGG
>JAHDWY010000054.1:0-6072 GCA_023384315.1 Candidatus Hydrogenedentota bacterium
TGTTCAAGTCAATGTGGTTGAGGCGACCCAGACGATGAGCGGGATCCCGGACTGGGACCTCGTAGCACGCGCGCGCACGGGCGATATGGAATCGTTCGCGCGACTGGTCCGCCGTTACGAAGGACCCCTGATCCACTTCTGCTACCGGATGGTCGGCTCCCACCAGGACGCGCAAGATCTGGCACAGGAAAGTTTCATCCGGGTGTATCGGTATCTGGATCGCCTCAAACCCGAGGCGAAGTTTTCCACCGCCTTGTTCGGCATGGCGCGCAATCTTACGCTGAACTTCCTCCGGGATACTGGACGGCGAGGACGCGGCAAGCACCGCTCCTTGACGGAAGCTGATGATGCCATGCGCGACATGGCAGATGACTCAAGCCGGCCGGACCGGGCAGCGCGACTGCACGAAATCGAGGGGTTGATCGAACGCGCGTTGGAGCTGTTGAGTCCCGAACACAAGGAAGTTCTGATTCTGCGCGAGATCCAGGGGCTCGACTATGATGCCATCGCGGCCATTGTGCGTTGCCGCAGAGGAACTGTAAAAAGCCGGTTGGCCCGCGCGCGGGAACAACTTCGAGCGCGATTGAGCGAACTCGGGGGTGAACTGCTATGAACGACAAACGGTTGAACGAAGAGCTTTCGGCATATCTCGACGATGAGTCGAAAGATAAAGCTCGCATTGCGGACCTGCTCAAGAACGATCCCGAAGCAGTGCGAAAGCTGAGCGAGTATTCGGCCCTCTCCAAGGCGCTCAAGGCGCTGCCTGCTCCGGAAGTCCATCCGGCTTTCGCCACGCGTGTGCTGGCGCAGGCCCGCGAAACACGACGCGCCTCCGCGTGGAGCCGCGCACCGCGATTGGCCGGGGGTGTCGTGCTCTCGGCGCTGATCGTGGGCTTCTGCGTGTGGGCGATGCTTCCCGGAACGGTCCCGAGTACCCCGCAGGAACAAGAGCCGGAGGTCGCCGCCGTACTGGAACTCCGTCATAGCGATGAACCCTTGGGGCCCTTCGCTTCGCTTATGGACGAGGACTTACTCGACAGCCCGGTCGCGTTGACGGAAGGTGATATTGTTCCTTCCGATGAAGCCCAACTTGCGGCGGATGAAGCCTCGATGGAATCGGCGGTCGAAAGTATCGTCTGGCTCGCATCCGCGGCGCCCGCAGGTTCCGACTCTGAAGAACTCGACGCCATGCTTGGCGATCTGGATGATACTGAAATTACGGTGCTCCGCGAACTGCTCGTAGAGTACGCCATGGAGGATGACGCGATATGAATCAGCTCGTGAAATTGGGCTGCCTCGTGCTGGCAATCGCTCTACTGCCTTTGGCGGCGTTTGCTGAAGAAGAAGTCTGCGAGGACGGGGCTAAACCGAAGGATGAATGGCGCGGCGACAAGCCGGACGAATGGAAGGATCAGGAAATCCGCGAGATGGTGACCACGGTTATGATGGTTCGCATGTCGCGGGAGTTGGAATTGACGGACGAACAAACCGTACTCATGGTCCGAAACTTCGGCGACCTGCGCGACACGCTCTCCGAACTCGGCGAACAACGGGGCGACTTGATTGACACCCTTCGCGATAAGGTGGGCAACGACGCGCCCGATGCCGAGATCGAACCCATCCTGGACCAGCTCATGGCGCTGGATGAGAAACGGGATACCGTGCGGGAAGAGGCCTTCGAGAAAGCCAGCGCGGACCTGACGGTAGCGCAACGGGCCAAACTCTACATCTTCGTTCAGGATTTCGAATGGCACATGCGCCGGTTGATTCAGAAGGCGCGGGAGGTTGGCGGCGATCGGGTCAAGCGCTGGCACGACGAGGTGGTCAACGGAGATGATAAACGCCCAAAAGACTCGCACGACGACGAGCAGCAAGACGGTCACGAGAAAGCGCAGGTCAAGTCTGGCGGGTATCCGGTCAAATAACAATCCCATAGTTTCTGTGTAACCACGCGGACGGTCCCATGCGGGACCGTCCGCGGTCGTTTTTGGGACAGCGGTTGGCCCGGCGCGCCGCAGACTGATACAGTTCTCCAGATTCGAAAGCCGCACAAACAAGAAGGAGCGCTTGCCCATGGGAATCTGGCTGATCGCCGCCATTGCGGTATGTTCCGGTCCCGACGGTTCCATGCCCTTGTTGCTGCCACAACACTTGGTTGACGCGCAATCGGTTCAATTGGAACCGCAACGGCCTGAACCCGGTATGACGCTATTCGAAAAAGATCCGGACCGCCCTTCCCTGTGGTATGCGCCGGTCGCGTCGCGGACCTTGAACGACGGCACGATCCAACTCTGGTACCAACGCGTGAACAAGGGCGAGGAGGATTACTTCGATCAGCGCACGCTGTGCCTGGGTGAGATTCGAGACGGTCAGTGGGTCTTGCCCGAGCTGAACCCCGAAGCGCCCACCTGGGGCGGAACGAACAACGTTTGCATGCTCCGCTCGCCGCACACGCCGACCTGGGGCGGATTCAACGTCTTCCAGATCGTCGAGGTCGACGGCGTACTGCAGATGCTCTACTGGGACCAGCCGCCGGAATCGGACGACGCCGGCGCCATGCGCGCCACCTCCACGGATGGGCGAATATGGGATAAGCAACTCAAGACGGTGTTCACCGAGCACAATGATGCGTACAGTCTCATCTACGAGAAGGGCGAGTACATCCTCTACCAGACCGCTCTGGATCCCTGGCCCGACAAGCCGTTCTCGGACAACCTGGACAAATTCAAACGGGTCTTGTCGATCCGCACATCGGAGGATTTGGAAACGTGGACCCCGCAGGAGATCTTCCTGCGCCCCGACGACCAGGACCCACCGGAAACGGAGTTCTACCTCATGAAGGTCTTCCGCTACGGGGACGCCTACGCGGGGCTTATCATGAAGTACTACGCCGACCCGTCAAAGCCGAACGAGCACAGCGCCATCCTCAGCAATGAACTCGTCGTCAGCGAAGATACGCGGACCTGGGAACGCCCGTTTCGCGACACCGACATCGGCTTCTGGAGCTACGCCGATCCCTTCATGCTGGACGGCAAGATGCATTTCGCCATTTGGAAGGACGGCGGTATGGTGACGGTCGCCTACCCCAAAGACCGGATGGTTGCCGCCGTCGCGGGAGATGAGGTGGGTACATTTACGACGCAACCCTTTGAACGTCCCGAGTCCGGGGGGTTTGCGCTCAATGCGGACGCTTCCAATGGCTGGATCGAGGTTGAGTTGCTGGACGGTTCGGGGAAACCGGTAACGGATGTGAAAGCGGAACGGATTGAAGGGGCTGACGGCGAAGGGATCCCGCTGAACTGGAACCCCTCTGACTTACCCACGGATTGCATCCTGCGGGTCCGCATGAAGAACGCCCGCCTGTTCGCTGTCGGCGAACGCCTATGAATAAAGCGCGGCCCGCGAGAAATCCTCGCGGGCCGCAATATCAACTGTCGCCTACTTGGAGAACCTACTCGGCCGCAGCGACCTTCACGTCTTCCGGCTGTTCCGTGGACTCAGCGGCTGCAACTTCGGCCTGCTCGGGGAGCAGCACTTGGTCGATGGCGTGAATGTAACCATTGCTCGCGGCGATATCGGCGCGCACAACATTCGCGGAACCAATCGTGGTCTTGCCGCTCACCGAGCACTGCTTGGCGCCCAGGCTGGAGCAAACAGCGCCTTCCTTGGCCAAGTCGGCGGCGGGAATCGCGCCATCAATGATGTGGCGGGCAAGAACAGCTTGCATGGCTTCGTCATCCTGCAACAGGGAAGCCCACTGTTCCGCCGGGAGCTTCTGGAAGGCTTCGTTTGTCGGGGCAAGAATCGTCTTCGGCTGCGGGCAGTTCAGCTTGTCCATCATGCCGGCCGCGCGAGCCGCCAAAAGCAGGGTCGAAAACGAACCGTCTTGGATCGCGGTGTTCACAATGTCCTTCTGACCGCTGGGGCACACGCCGCCTTCGCAATCGCCCTTCTCGGCGACCTGCTTACCCGACGTCGGGCAAACACCGCCTTCACAATCCGCACCCTTGTCGGCGACCTGCTTACCCGTCAAGGGGCAAACGCCGTCTTCGCAAGCGCCGTCTTTGGCAAAACCGGCTTCCGTGCCGGCCGTGGTGTTCACGGCAGGCTTCGCAGCGCCATCCGGGCAGCACTCGCCCTTACCTTCGGCTTTGGCTGCCTTCAGCGAAAGATTGCAGGTCCCTTCGGCTTTCGCGGCCTTGGCATCGGAACTACAGGTGCCCTCGGCCTTCGCCGCCTTCCCCGACAAGGGACACGTACCATCGCCGGCGGTGGCGATGAAGCTGCCCGCGGCCACGGCCGCTACAGCGAGAAACGACGCGGGCTTCAGAATCTTCATCAGCTTTTCTTTCATGTTCGGTGCTCCTTCACAATGTTCGGGAAAGCACAGTGGCCGCCCCTAAGTTCCCAATGATTGCGATGTGTAAACAGCCCGTTACGGCGCAAACATTCCCGGCCAGTGCCGACAATGGAAGCCCCTTCGACGAGCATCATTCCAGCCTTGCAACCGGGTTTCAGCTTAACACGAATCCGGCTCAAAAGAAAGGCGAAGCCCAGACACCTATAAGTATTCCGAAACCGTCCGCAATCAGGTCACCTAAACTCGCCGCCCCACCCGAAAGTGCGTCATACGCTTCCTTGCCAATACCGGCCAGCCACGCCAGACCAGGACTCGTGAAGGCGATGATAAAGCTGATCCAAAAATGCAGAAGTTTATCCGTGCCAATCATTTAAGCAAAGCCCCCATAGTTCCGGAATCCCATGAATCATGCCCAAGCATACCGCCCCAAGCCCGAGAAAGCCACCTGATGCACAGGCATCCGGCAAAATACCGCCGAATCTGGTATAGTTCCAGAACTCGTGGAATTACTACCCTCCCGAGAACCTGGAAATGCAGAGATCCTCTATTCCCGCTTTCTTGCGAACTGCTTTCGTCCTCGTACTCGCCATGGTGTTCCTGTACCTCGTCACCGTTCAGGCGGAAGCGATGAACCCCTGGATGGAGTCGACGTTTGCCAAAGGCGTTTACCGCGTCACGTTCTTCGTGCGTTTGCCTGCCGCTGTCATGGGCTCGTTTTTCTTCCCCCTGGACGCCTCACACCATTGGCCACGCGGATTGACCATTTTCTCCTGCGTCGGCGCGCCACTCTTTTGGTACGCCGTCTGGCGAGCTAGCCATGTCGCCCTGCGAATCGTTTCGCGAGCGTTTTTACGGCCAGCGACAGAGTCCTCGATGTCCCGCGAAAGCGAATTGTCACGGCGCGTCTTCCTCGGACGTATGGCCATGGGCGCGGGAATCGTGGTTCCGGGCGGAACCGGAACCTATGGCGTGTTGCTGGAACCCCAAGATCTCCAGGTCCGGCGGTACACCATTCCCATCACCGACCTGCCGCCGTCGCTGTCCGGTTTGCGCATTGCCCACGTCTCGGATCTGCATTACGGCCCCTGCATCACCCTCCAATACTTGCGGCGCGCGCTCGGCGTTGTCGCGGAGCTGAACCCTGATTTCGTGATCCTCACGGGCGACTACACGCAGAAGACCTGGAAGGCCATCGAGCCGGGTATCGAGCTGCTGGGCGCGCTTCAGCCGAAGTACGGCATGGCGGCCGTGCTCGGGAACCACGACTACTGGGAAGGACCAGATATCACCGTCCGCGCGATGGAACGGCTCAGCATTCCGGTCCTGACCAACAAAAGTTGTTTTCTGACGCCGGAAGGCCTGGGGGAGCGTTGCGTCCCTGGCCATTCCCTTTGCATCGCCGGCATCGACGACCTCTGGGAAGGAACGCCTTCCATCGACAAGGCGTTGGCCGGCGTCCCACCCGAGGTGCCGCGACTGGTGCTCTCCCACAATCCCGACTGCGCCGAACATGCGCCGCCCGGAATCCGCGTGGACCTCATGTGCTCCGGGCATACCCACGGCGGCCAGGTGCAGTTTCCGCTCGTCGGCGCGCCCATCGTGCCCAGCGCATTCGGTCAGAAATACGTGGGCGGCCTCTGCACGGGCCCTCGCTTTCCCGTACTCGTGTCGCGGGGCGTGGGAATGGCCATGTTTCCCGTGCGCCTCGGCGT
>JAHDWY010000054.1:6109-12386 GCA_023384315.1 Candidatus Hydrogenedentota bacterium
ATCACCCTCGAACGGGCCTAGCCGCGCGAGCCCTACTCGTCGGGATACATCTCCGGCCGCAAACCGATGTTGACGATGCTGCACGCGTTGATGGCGTTCAGTCCGCGGCCCTTGGCTTCTTCCAGTACCTCAGCGTCCTCGGAACCCGGATTGAAAAACAACTCGCCGGGATTCACCGCCTGAATGTCGTCAAGCATGGTCTTGCCCACAGCGGGTGGCACATACATGGAAACCCGGTCCAGCGGCACCGGCACTTCCTTGATCGACTTGTACGCCTTGATCCCTTCGACTTCGTCAACTTTCGCGTTCACGGGATAGACGGTCCACCCGCCGTCCCGAAACGCGCGCACCGCCTTGTTGCCATACTTCTTCCGATCCGTTGACGCGCCGATAATGGCAATGGTTTTGCTCATGGTACACGGTCCTCTCGGGGTTAAGATTCTGCGCCGGCCGGGTTCGCGATTGCAGATCCTCCAGCGGCTTCCTCGATACTCGTTTTCACATAGTTTGCGATATCTTCCGCGGGTTCATCCACCAGTATGCGCCGAAAGGCCGGCAGCGTGACAAGACCAACCGTGTTGTTCGTCACATCGATGGTCATGGACAGGTGTATCGGCAGCGTGCCTTGCTCGTCCGATCCGTCGAAGTGGGTCGACTCCGAATCTCCCAGCGTGATATCGGAAGTGTACGAACAATATTTCGCAGCGATTTGCACCTCGGCGGTCGCGTAGAAGGGGGACCAGAAGGACCGCTTGTCTCGGACCTCCGCGAGTACCAACGGATAATCATCGGATCCCGGTTCGTTGTTCAGCAGATACACCTCAAACCCGGCTTCTTCCAGATGCCGCCTCAACGCTGCGGCCAGCGCGCTTCCGATTCCGACCCGATCCTCCACGTGGAGCCTGACGCGCGTGACGTCAGTCGTGTGAGTGGCATCTGGGTTGCTCGAACTGGCGCGCGTCATCTGCGACGAAGCACCGGTCTTGGAGCGGGCCACGTGGAAGTTGGCCGTCAAGGTCAACAACCCAAACACCGCCAACACAACGACCAGGATCGACCACTTGATGCGCTTCATTGGTGCGTATTATCCCGAATGTTTAGCCTCTGTGACCCGAGGCGAGCCTAGTCTCTCGCGACGGCAAAGCGCAACTCCCCGTTTCAGCGGAATCCCCGCTATTGGGATCCGTAAGAAATCGACAACTCGACGCGGCCGGTTAACCCGGAGAGATCGATGGTTTCTGTGCTCGCATTGAATCGCGAGTAGCGCTCGCCGTTCACGCGAACCGAATTCATCTCGCGGCCAACCGGCGCTCGCAGTTTCAGAAAGGTTCGAGCCGTTGGGTTTCTGCTCGGGAGTAAAAGGTTCGCATCAACTCGGTTGTCTGAGAGGTGAGACTCCACGGTGTAGTTCACCGGGCCGAAGCACGTCGGCGCGTCGGTGACCTGGATGGTCTTGCCGTCCTCTAACCACTCGCGCGGGGTTGCGTGGGCCAGGTACAGATTCTCGGGCATGCCGGTCTCCGGGTTGAACGATTCACGGACTAGCATCAGCCGTAACGGAAGCAGAAACGCGTTGTTGTTGGCGCTGCACGGCGTCCCATAGCAAGACCGGTAGAACTCGCCGGGCCGTTCGCCTACGGTCTCGCCCTCGCCCGAGACAAAGGTACCGCGCGTCTGCCCGTGGGCAAGCTTTCCGTAGAACGACAAGATCAAATGATCGGCTTCATCTCGGTCCGCGACGAGTTGCAGGTAGTCGGGAAGGTAGACGTTGTCAAAGCCCGTCGTGTAATACCCCGGCAATCCGCCGGCGCGATACGACCCGATGGGCGTCGGATAGTAATTGAATCGCAACAGTCCAAGCAGAAACGAGCCGTGGTTGCGCATGAAGCCCATGATCCGGTCCATGTCCTCGCCTTGGGGATCCCAGAAACCGGAAGCGAAAGCGTACGGCATACACAGATTCCAGTAGCTGCCCAGTCGCGTTTCCGTCACGGGCGCTTCGACCGGCGCGTCCTCCAGTAGCATGCGTGGAATGAACAGCGTGCCGTCCGGCATGGCTACCTGTGATTCCGCCATAGCGCGCCCGATTGCCGCATTCAGGTCTTGCGCGACCGGAGCATACCGGTCATGCAGATCCTCCCGGCCGATATCCCTCCAGACCATAGCCATGTCCCGCATACCGCGCCAGCCGAGCACTTGGTGCCAGACGAAGTACGACACCTGCGGGATGTCGCCGCACTGCCGCTCCTTCTGCAAGAGCCCGTTGGGATCGGCCGCGAACTGTTGGCGAAACTCTTCGCAGAAGGCTTCGTACTGGGGTGTAAGCCGCTCGATAAACGCGCGGTCCCGCGTGAGGTGATAGTAATGGGCAGCGTGCGTCAGCTTCTCGCCGCGTTCCCAATTCGCGTAGTAGGCCGCGCCTTTCGTCTGATCGACGAGATACTCCAACCCGTCCCGATAAGCCTCGGGAAAACCGTACAAGCCCAGCGTCGCTACCGCGTCGCTACTCTCAGGTTGGTAAAACGAGTTGTGATAGACCACCGCGCCGAGGCTGTAGCGCCACCGCATGATCAGATTCTGGACGAGCAGGTTGCGTTGTGCATCCATGACGATGTGCTCTGGCACGATGAACTGCGCGCCTTCAGCCAGTAATGCATCCCAGTAGGCTTTCCATTCCGTTCTCTTGCGGTCGTACAGCGCATCGGCATTCACATGATCGAGCGGTTGGGAGGGATGCCAGACCACGGTGCAGACCGAGTCTCCGGGGTCCGCGACCCAGTGCGCCTCCTGCCCTTCCCCGAGCATGGGCTGTGTCGCGACGAGACCGGAATTGCCGCTGCCGCGCATGAACCGCACGAGGGGCCCGGCACCGTTCGCTGCTCGATGGACATCAATTCGGAGGAATGCGCACAACCCGTCCACGCCATCCATCGGTGCTGCGAAGGACTCTTGCGTATACCGGTTACCGTCCGCGTCCATGTACGCCGTTTGCAGGATGGGGTAGTACCCGTCGGCGAGGCGAGGGGGTTCCAGCCGGTCCAGACTGCCGCCAAAAGGTTCCGCCCCGGCCGCGCCGACGAAGACCTTCAGATCGTTCGGGCTGTCGTACCGGTCCGCGGCGATGCGGCTTCCATCGGCCACTGGAATGAGGTACGGCGGTTCGCCGCCATCGAGGCCCCATAGCAGGTTGTGAACGCCAAGTGTCTCGTTCGTGTACCCCGTCGAATAGAACAAGGGGCGGAGGTAATCTTTGATCCCCTCGTACGTGGCGCCGCCCTGTTCGATGACAGCCTCGCCCCAGATGTCCCGGCCTTCGCGAAGCGCCGCATTCAGACCTCGCGCATAGTCTGACTCCTCGTCCGTCGTTTCTCGCCGGTCGGGATACGCCGACTTCGCCTCCCGGTACTCGGCAGAGACGCTCTCCGCATCCAGCGCCCCGTCGTAGAGGCGGACCGACGCGATCGCGCCGCGGAAACAGTTGCCCGGTGTCTTGGGAATGTTCGCGTACGCACCTATGAGCAACGGTGTGTCGTACGCGTCGAGGGACGCGGCATCGATCTCTACAGACGCGGCTTCCTGGCCATTCAGGTATAGGCGCGCGGACGTTCCATCGAAGGTGGCCGCCACGTGGTTCCAGTTGGTACCGTAGTTCCCGTCCCGTGCCTCCACGACGACAGATCGGCCGCCGGCGCTCGCATTGAAGATGACGGATTGCGGATGGTCCGCGCTGTCCATGAGGAACAGCCCATACTGGTACCAGGGGTCGTTGTGGCTGGGCAGAGATTTGACAAGCAGAGGCATCTGGGAATCGATGACGCCACCTTCTGCACGGAACCACAGAGTCACCGTGAGGTGCTCCGGATTCAACGCCGCGGAGGCTTTGACGACCGCGTAGGAATCGTCCCCGTCGAAGTACAGATGAGGACGCTCCACGAGATCCTCCTCGCGATGGAGCACCGGAACGCCGCGAAGCTCCATGTCAGGCCCCCGGCCAGACGAGTCTCGGACCTGTGCGACGTCTTCGCGCGGCGCCAGCCACTCGGCAATGAGTTCCGGCGATTCCGCACCGGCGGCAAGCAGAACAGGGACCACCAACCCCATCAGAAAATGCATCGCGATCATGAAACCTCAACTACGTGTGAACATCCAATTCCTCAAAAGCCCTGATCGGATACTGTACCGATTCCGGATGACCTGCGCCATCAACCCACTGTGGCGCTGGATCCTGCGGTGCGGGTATCATGCCTCCGTCCATTATCCAGGAGGCATTAGACATGGACCCAGCGCCAGACGCCACCGATGGAATCCGTTTCCGGCAATTCCTGCGCCGGCTCATCTCGACGATTGCCATTGCGGCTGCCGCTCTGACGGTGTCGTTGCAGGCCGACGCGGCCCCCGGCGACTGGCCCGAACCGCGCCAGAACCCGCATCTCACCGGCATCCAACCGCTCCCAGGCGCGATGCAGACCGCGCCGGAAGTGTTCACCCAGTTCGACTTGGGTCGCACGCCGCCGGGAGTCACACCGGTCACCCTTCCCAATGGTTCCGTTGTCGGACTCGCACTCGTGGCCGGACGCCTGATGTGTTTCGAGCAGACCGGCGCGCTGCGATGGGAATCCCATCCCCCCGGTTTGAACTTCAGCACCATCGTCACCACAGAAGACCTGAATGGCGACGGCTCGATGGAGATCCTGCTGAAAGCGGGACGCCCCGCAGAACCCTATGGCGCCGCGGCATTGGTTGCGCTCGATGATGGAAACTTGCTCTGGCGCTACGACGTAGATCCCATGTCGTATGCCTGGTACCTGTACGCGGATCACTACCTGCCGGACAGGCAAGACAAACAACTCGTGGTCATCATGCACGGCTATCCTCCGGACGAGGAGAACGGCTACATCGCGTTCTTTCGTTTCGACGAGACGGAGCCGCAGCCCACGCAGCAGTGGCGCTACGACTTCGACGATTACACCTGTTTCCCCAGTCTGTTGCGCACCGACCTCGACGGCGACGGCATTCAGGAGTTGGCAGTCGAAACGCACAGCCGCATGTGGTTTTTCGACGTCGTCTCCGGCGAGATGAAGCATTTCGCCCAATGGGATGTGTCGCCCGCGAATGTACGCAGCTACGGACTCGTGAAGTTCGTCGATCTTAACGAAGACGGCCGGGAAGATTTCCTCTGCATCGCCAACTTCGCGCAACATCATGAAGTATTGTTGAACGTGGACGGGAAGTTGGAGAAAGCCTGGAGTTACGGCTGGCCGGAAAGCGTCACAACGGGAAAGATCGTTACGACCTGGCCCGAACCACCGGACGTGGACGTGGACGGCGACGGCGATCGTGAGATTGTCGTGTCCATGTACAACTCCGAAGACGACAACGCATGGCTGACGCGGGTGTACGACGCGGTGACCGGAGAGCTTCAATACCGGATTCCCGGCGTGATCGCAGTGTCCACGAGCGATATCAACGGCGACGGTTCCTGGGACATCCTCGCGAACGTAAGCAAGGATCCGACGCGGGCGGACCTCGATGGCGCTCAACTCATCTCCTGCGCAGGAGGGGTAACGA
Organism: Candidatus Hydrogenedentota bacterium; assembly: GCA_023384315.1. Lineage (GTDB taxonomy): Bacteria > Hydrogenedentota > Hydrogenedentia > Hydrogenedentales > SLHB01 > JAHDWY01. The sequence continues at coordinate 11,678 of JAHDWY010000054.1, forward strand.
CGCTTTGGGAAAACGCGGATGTTACGGCCGTCGGCCTTGCCGGGGACGGCACGCCGCGCGTGTCCAAGGACGGTGCCACCTTTGAACTGGCCCACGACACGAATCGCGGCTTTGCGATTGAACCATGGATTGCGCCAGCTCCGCCGGAACGCCCGCAATTCAACAACATCCCTGCCGTCGTTGGTCCGGCCATGCCGAAGGTGCTCGTTGCCGATCTGACCGGCGACGCGGCGCACGAGGTGGTCCTATACCAGGAACCTTTCGTCCGCGTGCTTTCACTGAATAGTAATGCCTTCAAGACGAGTTATGAATCTGAATCGACTTCTGTTCCAGTAATCGCCGATCTGGATGGCGACGGCGTTAATGAAATCGTGCAGACCAACGTAGCGCCCGGTCATCCGCCTCGTATCGAAGCACGCTCGTTGGCCGGAGAATCGAAGACGATCTGGCGCACCGAATTGCCTCCTCCGGACCGGACCGGCCCGCCCGCCACCACGCGCGCGGCCTATGTGCGCACGGGGCACTTCACGGGAGGCAAGACACCCGACCTGTACTTCTGGGCAGGCACGCCCCTTGTGCGAAGCACGGTGGTCAGCGGCCAAACCGGCAACCTGCTGTGGGACAAGGGCGAGACGCCGAATCTCGAGCGGTACTGGGGCCCCAGCGTCAACCAGGCGTCCGTCTACGATTTCAATGGCGACGGCAAAGC
>JAHDWY010000875.1 GCA_023384315.1 Candidatus Hydrogenedentota bacterium
CGTAGTGCGTGAAGAGTTCCGTCAGTTGCCGGCGGTTGTGCTCGAGCATCTCCGCGTTGTTTGACGGGAGCGCGTAGGGACGGCGTCGCGCGACGACATGCCCCTGTTTGTGCATGATCCACGCGTCTTCGGGGGAGAAGTAGATTCCCGTTGCGATTCCTTCCGCGCGAAACGCGTCCATCACCTCGCCCGTGATGTCGCGCTTGAACGGCGTGTGCATGATCGAGAAGTCCGTGGACTCCGTATCGAACATGCAGAAACCGCTGTGATGCTTTGCCGTGAACATGACGTAACGAATTCCGGCGACGCGCGCGAGCCGTGCCCAGTCCGCCGGAGTGAACTGCTTCGGCTCAAAGGTCTTCGGCAGCTCCGAGAAGAAGCGCTCGGCATACTCTTCGGACGACCCCACCAACGAGTGGCTGATCACGGAGCCCAGTTGGGAGTCCACGCTCCAGTGGATGAACAGCCCCACACCGAGATCGCTGAACCATTCCTCGCGTTCCGGCAGATTGCGGGGCGGCGCGTCGTCGGCCAACACGCCACAACTGAAAGCAAGCAGACTTAGAATGCAGAACGAGCGGATTACCAGGGACCGCAAAATCATATCGACTCCCCCGAGTTCGACACCTGACTTGGCGAGGCTGGGCTCCTCAGCTAATCCGACCCGCCCTCGTCCACGCCGTACATGCCCATGATGTTGTATCCACTGTCCACATGCAACACTTCGCCCGTGACGCCCGACGACAGATCGGACAGTAAATACACGGCCGATTGGCCCACCTCGTCCTGCGTCACATTGCGGCGCAGCGGCGCAAACTTCTCGGTCGTGCGCAGCATCAAGCGTACGCCAGCGATGGCGCTTGCGGACAGCGTGCGGATGGGGCCCGCGCTGATGCAGTTCACGCGGATGCCTCTCTCGCCGAGATCCCAGGCGAGGTATTTTGAGCAACTCTCGAGGGCGGCCTTGGCGACGCCCATGACGTTGTAGCGCGGCACAACTTTCTCAGCGCCGTAGTAGGACATGGCGACGATACTGCCGCCTTCATTCATGATCGGCGCGGCCTCGCGCGCAACAGCGACCAGCGAGTAGGCCGAGATGTCCAGGGCCAGCGCGAAGTTCTCGCGGCTCGTGGAGATGAATTGATTGGTGAGGTCTTCCTTGTTCGCGAATGCGATGGAATGGATTACGAAATCGATGGTGCCCCATTCCTTTTTGATTGACTCGAAGTAGGCGGCAATCTCGTCATCGTTCTGCACGTTGCACTGAAACACCGGCGACCCCGGCAAGCTCTCGTCCACGAGTTTGCGTACGCGACGTTCCAAGGACTCGCCGAGATAATTAAAGGCCAACGTGGCGCCCGCCGCAGCGCAGGCCTGCGCGCATCCCCATGCGATCGACTTCTCATTCGCAACGCCGAGAATGACCCCGCGTTTTCCCTTTAACAACCCTTCCGCCATCGTGCCTCCTTCAATGATTTTGATCGTGGATTCGTCCCCAGCGCCGTCGGCCACGTAGAACGCGAACCCGGCAACAACCCGCAAGAAGTTGCCCATTGTAATGATTGACACCACTCAATGCGACTTGCCCTTTCCGCGTGTAAGCGCAAGTTGATAATGTCCGCCCTGTGCAAAGTAGAAATGTCCTCTT
>JAHDWY010000876.1 GCA_023384315.1 Candidatus Hydrogenedentota bacterium
TCGAACCGAGAAAAGTATTGATAATCGTGTGACCGAGGTCGATGGACCGAGGCGGTTCATTTTCAGAACGCCAGACCCAAAACATCTCACGGGGAAAGGTGTTCTCCTGCCAAGCATAATAGCAGCCCCACACAAAGACCCGATCCTCGGTTTGAAGAATGTCACTGAGTCGAATGGGTCCCGATGGTTCGGGCGGCAGTGGAAACGAGTATGCGTTATCGCCGGCGGCCGAACAGGTCCACACCCACAATGCATGGGGAGTTACGGCGGGACCCGCGAAATAGAACCGCGCGTTTGGCCCCAACGTGCCGTGATGAGAGAAATATCGGTCAATGCTTACAGCCTTATCGTCGGACTCGACGGGGACGGTCGTGTCGGGTGTGCCATGTGAAACCCAAAGAGCGGCGAGATCCGTGGGGCCGGGTAAATCGGCAAGAAAGAAAACGGCATCGCCGGCGGCGCAAAGGTGTGCCGGATTCGATGACTCGGGCCCTTCCCAAATGTCGCGTGCGAGAATGGTCCCATCCGGCGTTCCGTCGGTGCGCCAGAGTTCGCGGCCGTGAATGCCATCGTCTGCTACGAAGTACACAAATTGGCCTGCACGTACCAGCTCGTCGGGGTCGGAATTGGGATTCGTGTCCGGGGCGATACCGCTGGTGGTGAGCGCCGGCTGTGCCATACCGTGAAGCGCGGCGAGCAAGGCGAGGACCACCGCACCGGTAGCACGCGGCAGCGACCCCATGAAATTAACGGGCCCGCAAATCGTATCGCGCGAGTTTCTCATACAGTGTGGTCCGTCCGATTCCCAGAAGCCGCGCCGCCTCCGCCATATTGCCCTGTGTTCGCTGGAGCGCCTCGAGGAGATGTTGCCGTTCTAATTCCGCGAGTGTGGGGAAATTCTGGTGACCGTACTGAAGCGGCGTGCCTGCCAAGTCTTCCGCCTCAATGTATTCTCCGCTGGACACGGCTGCAGCTCTCTCGATGATACTGCGCAACTCTCGAACATTTCCCTCCAACTCCCGGTCCTGAAGCGCTTCCAGAGCACCAGGCCCAAAGCCCTTGAGTGGCCGTTTGGCACGCAGACGAACAAGCGCCAGGAAGTGTTCGGCCAATTCGGGTATGTCAGACTTGCGGTCGCGAAGGGCGGGCATACCGATCTCTATCCCGTTAAGCCGGTAGTAGAGGTCCGATCGAAACGCATTCTCGGTGATCGCGCGCGCGAGAGGCCGGTTGGTCGCGGAAACGATTCTGAAGTCCACTTCCTGCTCTCGGTTTCCGCCCAGCCTGCGAAATCGGTGAGACTCGATCACTCGGAGGAGACGCGCTTGGTTCTCTGGGCTCAAGTCGCCCACCTCGTCCAGAAAAAGTGTGCCCCCGTGGCACTCGTCCATGAGGCCCTTCTTGGCCTGTACCGCTCCGGTGAATGCGCCGCGTTCGTAGCCGAACAGTTCGCTCTCGAAGAGATCCTTGGGAATCGCCGCGCAGTTGACAGGCACGAAAGGCGCCTTGTGCCGGGAGCTGTAGTCGTGGACCATCCGCGCCGCGATTTCCTTACCCGAACCCGTTTCGCCCACGATGAGAACGTTTAGGTCAGTCTGCGCCCCGAGCCGGATGGCAGAGCGGACGCTTTCCATGAGCTGACTGG
>JAHDWY010000055.1:0-5632 GCA_023384315.1 Candidatus Hydrogenedentota bacterium
GTCGTCATGGGGTTCGAGGCCGAACTTGCCGCGCAGGTCAACCACGGGAATGACGCGGCCGCGCAGATTGATGACGCCGCGGACATAGTCGGGTGTACGAGGCACTTTGGTGATGGGCATGAGACCGATGATCTCTTGCACCTTGAGGATTTCCAGTCCGTAGGTTTCCTTGCCTAGCGCAAAGGTAAGGTACAATCCGGGGCTGGGACCGGCGGACACGAAGCCGGCGCAGTTTTCTTCAAGTAAGGTCGTCATAACGTTCCTCCTTCTACAGCGGGCCCATCTGCCAGCACGGCAGGCGTACGAGCCAGCATTCGTTTCAGCACGTCAGGTAAGTTCAGTTCCGCTTCGGCCCACGCGAGTATGACGCGGGCTTTCAAGCGGTGGCCGAGCCGGGCTATCGAAACGGTCACTTCGGGCACGATGAGCACGATTCGCAATGAGTCCCCCCCTGCGGTGAATCCAGCGAGGTCCATGAGTTCCACTTCATTTGTTGCATACAGGACTAGAACTGAATTCGTCCACCCGTGCCGGCCCAGGATGTGCCGAATGTCGGTGCGGCTGGCGACAGTAAATGTTCCATCCGGTTCCGTTGCCGCGGCAACCAGCCGAAGCAGGTGATTCTTGACGATAGGGTCCAGTGGAGGCAGAACCACGATGTCGACATAACCCATGAGCGTTTCCCCAATGCCGTCATGCGCTGTGCAAGCGCGCGACACTGCGGGACGGGAGAGCAGCTTCTGTGCCAAGCGAACCTGAGGTGATGTATCACACCGATTGCCCAACGATATGCGGATTTCTTTCAGAAGCGCCTTTCGGAGGCTGCGGAATGAAGGGGGCATGGTCTTGCCAGACAGGATTCTATTCCTGCGAAACGGGACTGCCGTCGCGTCTGACAGGATCAAGAGAGGTTATGGGCGCACGGTGATGCCGTGTTCTTTGAGGAGGGCGTACAGGCGCGATCTGGAAAGCCCCGAGATGCGGCAGGCTTCATCGATCCGGCCCTGCGTGTGGGCGAGAAGTTCCTTAAGGTAGGCCGACTCCGAATTCCGAATCGCCGCTTCTCGCACGGTATTCAAGGTAGGAAGCGCTTCTGGGGGGACAGCGTCAGGTGTTAACAGACCGTGAAACGATTGGCACTGGGTGGACATGCGGGCAACGTGAACGCGGATATGGTCGGGCAGGTGAAGGGGGAAAAGGGTATCGTGGCGATGGGCGTTGGCTACCGCAGATTCGAGCGCCTGCACCAATTCTCGCACATTGCCTGGCCAGGGATAGCGCGCGAGCGTGTCGAAGAACTCGGGAGAGAGGCGCTTGAGCGCGATCCCAGCGCGCCGGCATATCTTACCGATGTGGTGGTTTGTGATGTCCTGGATGTCGACCGTGCGTTCCCGAAGGGGCGGGATGTTTATTGTGAACCCTCGCAACCGGAACAACAGATCTTCGCGAAACTGGCCGTGCTGCGCCATCTCATCCAGGTCCCGATTGGTGGCGGCGATGAGCCGGAAATCACTTCGAACCTCACCTGTGGCGCCGATTGGACGAAACCGCCGCTCTTGAAGCACGCGGAGCAAGGCTGGCTGGATGACCGAGGGAAGTTCGCCAATTTCGTCCAGAAACAGCGTGCCGCCGTTTGCTTGCTGGATGAGGCCTTGCCGTTCCCGATCCGCGCCGGTGAAAGCGCCGCGAACGTGGCCGAAGAGAATGCTCTCCACGAGGGAACCTGGAAGGGCGGCGCAGTCGACAATGACGAAGTTTCCTTCTGCCCGAGCACTATTTACATGAATCGCGCGCGCCAGCCGCTCTTTCCCAGTGCCGGTTTCTCCGGTTACCAGCACATTTGCGTTGGTGGGCGCCACCCGTGCCACGGCGCTGAGGATTCCGCAGAACTGCGGACTGGAGCCGACGAGCCCTTCCCGGTGAATGCGATCGACGGACGATTGTGGAGAACGGAGTTTTTCCTCCCGGTGATTGAGCGCTGCGTCCAACGCGCCCAGGAAGGGATCGAAGGAGGTGCCTTTGACGATGTAGGCCCATGCGCCTTGCCGCATGGACACTTCCGCGCTTTCCACATCCGCGAGGCCCGTCATGACGATGACTTCAGGATCGGAGGCTACTTGCCGGAATTGCGCAACGGCATGGGTGCCGATCCGGTCAGGAAGGCGCACGTCCAGGAAAACGACATCCACGCATTCCTCGTGGGCGGTTGCAACGCCGTTCTCGCAAGTGTACGCGAAGGAGACTTGATGTCCCCGTCGCTTGACGAAGCCCGCAAGCGCTTTCGAGAAAAGCTCGTTATCTTCAACGATAAGTACGGATGCCATAGGAAACGTGAGCCGCGTTGGTATCGCATGACGTTGTATATACTCTACTGTACGTAACACTGGTCTGCCACGTCAAACAACGCGACACGATGCGGGCCGGGCGGCGGGGTATGGTTCCTGCTTTTTCGGCGCAGTCAACTCGGGCCGGAACGGAGCCGCCGCGTCATCAGAATGCGATTATGGTCGCTAAACCCGTGGCGGCGGTAGAATTGGGCCGTGCGCTCCTTCCGCGGCTCGACCTCCAGATGAACGGCCTGGACGCCCCGACTCTTGCAGACGGCGATGGCGCGCTGAAGCTGGGCTTCGCCATATCCACGGCCGCGCAACGCGGCGTCCACGTAGATTTCGTCGATGAACGCGTCGCGGCCGCCGTACTCGAAGGAGAAGCCGAAGGTCACGGCGACGTATCCGGCGATCGAATCGTCTACGACGGCAACGAGCAACACTCCATAGGCGGGATTCTCGAGAAACTCCGCGAGAGCGCGGCTTGCGCCGGTCTCGGAGAACGGGTAGTTGTCTTCCGCGTAGAACAACCGCATGAGTTGCAGTAGCGCCGGGATGTCCTCGTTGCGTGCCTCCCGGTGCGCGCCGAAGGGGTTTGACGGAGTCATCGATCTACCTCGCAAACGGCCGCAGCAAGTCCGCGGACTGAGTCCGGTTGCGCAAGTATGGCCGTTGGCAGATTCGAGTGCAAGGCGAGCCGCAGGGCCGGCTGGACATGGGGATTCGCCGTCTCCCCTATCATTTTTGCTTGCGCATTTCGCCCTTCCGCTGCATACTGGACAAGGGGATATCGAAATGGCCACGAGCGACATGCCGGCTTCGCGCCAAGCCGATCCGCGCGGCGTCGTGGATGGCGACGAAGCCTGGGTCGTGCTGTTTCACGATCGCCTTCTCGGCACGCGACTCTATATTCACTCGCTGGCCCGATTCCTCATTGTTGTCACCATCGTCGCGGGAACCCTTTTCGCTCGCTACGTCGTGGGCATTGGCGATCTGCCCGTGCCACCGATTGTTCTTCTTGCCGTTCTGCTGGGGCTGTACAATGTGCCGGTCTTCGTCGTTGCCCGCAGGCACCACGACCAGGAGGACGGGCCGCCGCCGCATCGTCTCCTGGCCAGATTAATGCACACGACGATCTTTGTGGATTTCCTTTTCTTGACGGCGCTGCTTTGGCTGGTGGGGGGCGCGAACTCGCCCTTCAAGGCGTTCTACTTGATTCACGTCATCCTGGCTTCGCTTCTGCTATCGCCTCGCGCGGCCTGCGTCCATGCGCTTCTTGGGTATGCCATGTTCACCCTGCTTGTTGCGGGTCAGTGGTTCGAATGGATTCCCCACCATGCGCCAGTGGGCGCTGTGAACAGTGACGATCCACTGGATGGACGGTACGTCATCACGGTGCTCGTGGTCCAGGGGATTATCATGGCGTTCGCCACGTTTCTCATCAGCGGGTTGACGCGCATGCTTCGCGCGGGCGAGGCGCGGCTGGGCAGCGCGAACGCAGAGCTGACGCGCCTGTCGAAGATGCGCCGCGCGTTCTTGCACGTGACGCTGCACGATCTCAAATCGCCCGCCGACGCGATGACCATGCTGCTGAACAACCTGACCTCGGGTGTGGGCGGCGAACTAACGGACCAGCAACGGCACTGGGTTCAGCGGTGCCAGTTGCGGCTCGCGGAATTGTCCACGTTTTTGCGCGACTTTCAGACACTGGCGGCCTTGGATTCGGATGCAATCGACAATCACACGGGGATAATCGAGGTCGCGCCCATGATAAGCCGGATCGTTGAGGAGAACGACGACCTCATCCGGAGATGCATGCACGAAGTCACGGTAGACGCACAACGCGGTCTCGCGGTCCGGGGCATCGAACGGCTTGTTCACGAGGCCGTCATCAATCTTGTTACGAACGCCATCAAGTACACGCCTATCGGCGGCGTCATTAAGATTCGTGCGCGGGGCCATGACGATGTTGTGCAAATCGAGGTCGAAGACAATGGCATCGGGATCGCCCCCGAGGACCAGCATAAGCTATTCCAGGAATTCGTGCGACTGAAGCCGCGGCACGATCAGACGGGCGACGTGCCGGGAAGCGGACTGGGGCTTTCCATCGTGCAACGCATCGTGGAGATGCACCACGGCCGCGTGCGCGTGACGAGTACACCGGATCACGGCAGCACGTTCACCATCGAGCTGCCGGCCGCGCCGCCTTGAGAATTTGACGAATCTGGTGAATCGCTTACTGGGAGCGCCATGCTCCAGCGTGGCAAGTTTCGGAGGGTGGGCGTCGGTGAGAATAGAGACTGCGCTGGCGTGAGCGATGTTGCTACTCCGTTGCTTCGCCAGGCTGGAGCCTGGCGCTCCCGGTTTTGGCGCTCCCAGTTTGGTGGTCCCTTTGATTGGTTTGCTCCGCTTGGCCCTCTTTCTCTATGCTATCGGGCTCAGTGCAACCGCGTCTTCTTCATTTTTCGGAGGGTACCATGTCCAAGCGCAAGACGATCCATGTTGTGTCCAATTCCCACTGGGACCGGGAGTGGGGCTATCCCTTTGAGGAGACGCGGCTGCTGCTCCTGGATTTCATGGACAATCTGTTGGAACTGCTGGATACGGACCCGGAGTTTCATTCGTTCACGATGGACTCGCAGACGCTGTGCGTCGAAGACTACGTGGAGCTGCGCCCGGAGAAGCGGGAGACCATCGAGAAGCATGTGAAGTCGGGCCGGCTCATCGTGGGGCCGTGGTATTCGCTTCCGGAAGAGTATTGCGTGAACGGCGAGTCGCTGGTGCGCAACCTGGTCGTGGGACACCGCGTCGCGGAGAGCTACGGCGAGGTGTCGAAGGTGGGCTACACGCCGTTCAGCTACGGACAGACCTCGCAGATGCCGCAGATGTATGCGGGGTTCGATATCGACACGATCATCTTCTACCGCGGCATCAACACGCCCCACAGCGAGTTTCTCTGGGAAGGCGCCGACGGAACGCGCTTGCTCGGCATGCGCTTCGGGTGCATGAGCCGGTTCAGTTATTACATCTACGTCTACCGCATGCTTCGGTACGGGTCGAGCGACGTGTTCGCCCGGTACGACTGGGATCGCGGCGCGGCGCCGTTTCGCCTCGCGCGGGACACGAATCCGCGCGGGCACTACTACGTGCTGGACAAGGACAAGAAGCAGTGGCACGACGAACCCATCCGGGAACAGTTGCTCAAACTGGTGAAGGACGAGTCGGAGCATTTCACGACGAGCCACATCTGTTGCATGCAGGGCTTTGACACCTCCGATCCCGACCCGCGCGAGTCGGAGATCATG
>JAHDWY010000055.1:5642-12283 GCA_023384315.1 Candidatus Hydrogenedentota bacterium
TGTGTCAAGAACTGTTGCCCGATCACACGATCAGATTCTCCAATCTCGACGACTACATGAAGGCCATGAAGAACGAGGTCAAAGACCTCACGGTGATTAAAGGTGAAAGCCGTGATCCGGGGTCCACGGGCAAATGGACGCACCTCTTCGGCGACGTGATCAGCGCGCGCACGCGATTGAAGCGCGCGAATCATCGCGCGGAGGTCAACCTGCAACGGCTGGCCGAACCCTGGAGCGCGATCGGGTCCATGGTGGGCGGCGAATACGTGAAGACGGCCCTCGACCGCGCGTGGAAACTGCTCTTGCAGAATCATCCGCACGACACGATCACGGGCGGCGGAATCGATCAGATGGAGAAGGATTCGCTGTTCCGCTTCGACCAGATCGACATCATTTGCGAAGGCCTCGCGCGTCGCGGCATGCAGGCAGTGCAGATCGCCGTTGACAACTCGGACGTGTCGCCGCAGGAATCCGTGCTGACCGTGTTCAACCCCTGCCCCTTCCCGCGGAGCGGGGTCATTTCGGCGCTCATCGACATGCCGGCCAACATGGGATACGAAGCCTTCGACATTACGACCCCGGATGGCAAACAGACGCAGCAGGTGCAGGTGAACAGCCAGTATCCGTGGGCGTCGCTCATCCGCAACTTGCAGGACATCTCCATCGAGCTGAACTCCGAGCGCGTGCGATGCCACATCGAAGTCGACGATATTCCCGCGTATGGGTACAAGACGTACCACATCAGGCGGGCGGAGAAGTTCGCGTACATCCCAGGTTCGCTGGCACCGGAAGCGTACGTGATGGAGAACGAGCACCTGCGCGTGACGTTCAACGCGGATGGCACACTCAACCTTACGAATAAGGCCAACAAGCACACGTTCAAGGGCCTCCACTACATTGAGGATACCGGGGAGACGGGCCATTCGTGGGTGCACATGGAACCGGATCAGAATGAGACGATTACGTCCCACGGGTTCCCGTGCAGCATCGAGTTGGAAGAGGCGGGCCCGCTGTTCGCGCGGATGCGGGTGGAGTACCGCATGATGATCCCTGTCGGCCTGACGGAAAACCTGAACGACCGCTTCCGCGAGGAGGCCAGCAATCACACGGCGCGCACCAAGGAGCGCCGCGAGATTGTCGTGACCAGCCGGTTCACCCTGCGCGCGGGCGCGAAACGGCTGGACGTCACTACGTCGCTCGACAACCAGTGCCGGAACCACCGCATGCGGGTCGTGTTCCCGACGAACCTCAAGGCGAAGGTCACCAATTCGGAGGCGGCCTACGACGTCATCGCGCGTGACATCACGGTGAAGAAGGGCAATGCCTACTACGGGAAACCGAATCCGCAGTATCCCATGTACCGCTTCGTCGATATGAACGACACGAAGATGGGCCTGGCGATACTCAACACAGGCACGCGCGAGTACGAAGCCATGGACACGGACGAGCGGCCGCTGGCGATCACGCTGTTCCGCGGCGTCACCTTCCGCAATGCGCCGATCTTCGGACGCTGGGAAACGTATCCCGAGATGGAACTGGCGCAATGCCTGGGGCGGCACGAGTGGACCTACAGCATCTATCCGCACACGGGCGACTGGACGAATGGCGTCTTCGAGCAGGCGGAAGACTTGAATCTCCCGCTCGAGGCCGCGCAGGCGGGACCGCATGAAGGGACGCTGCCCAAGAGCATGAGTTTTGTCGAAGTCCAGGGCGGGAACCTTCAGGTGACCGCGTTAAAGCGTCACGAGGACCGCGACAATACGTTTGTGATCCGCGTATTCAATCCGATGGGCAAGGCAGTCGCCGGGAAGCTGAAACTCTACAAGACGATCAAGCGCGCGTGGTTGACCAACCTCAACGAAGAGCGCCGGGAAGAGTTGCAGCCCAAGGGGGATTCGCTGGCCTTGAGCGTTGGAAAGAAGAAGATCGTTACGGTGGAGTTTGAGGTTTAGGGAGAAGGCTGGAGACCGGAGGCTGTTTCGATTGCGGATCGGCGATTGCGGATTGCGGATTGGAAGAGAAAGCTGGACGCGGGAGGCGGGAGAAAGAGAACGGCGCGGGACATGGACGGCATGGACCATATGGACGATATAGACCCCATATGGATGATGGGAATCAGGGGCAGCGGGGTCCGATTGGAATGCGTGCTCGCCGGTGAGTTTGGAAGTTTTGACGTCTGTGACGGCTCAGTAATTGATGATGTGCCTTTCGTTCCTTTGTAACACGTAGAGCAGAATTAAACGGCGGCGGCAAGCCGCCGAAGATGGCCTGAAGGGCCAACATACTTATAGCCCGGGGTTGGCCGCAGCGAAGCGAAGGCCTACCCCGGGTCTCGAGTTCTCCGGATTCCTTCCCTGAAAGGGATGAATAGGCGCGACGGAATTGTGTAACCCTTTCAGGGTAGTGTGAGGAAGGGAGTAACCACGGACCCAGGCTAGGTCCTCACGACGTTCGGACCAAGCCTGGGCTACAAGTATCATGGCCCTTCAGGCCAAGATCGCATCGCATTCGCTCGCGCAATATCGCACGAATATCCGCCGTATCATGCGCCAATTCCCAGGACTCGTTAGCCATTAGGTTGTTTCCCAACTTCCACTGCAAAGTAATTAGAAAGACTTACAAATGCTGGCTCAATCAACTCAAATGTACGAATTACGTCGTGTCTGATCTCGGCGATATTGTCATCACCTGGGACTTGAGGCCAGCCGTGGGCAAAACGATTCCTTTCCCTTCGAATACGACTCCAAACTGGATAGAACTCGTGTACCGCCGCATCGCGAAAACCGCTCTCAACTGATACGCCAGTCAGGCCCTTGAAAACTTTGAACCGGTCACGGTGATCAAGAATCAATTGCGCACAAATCTCTGGACATTCCCATTTTCTGAGGATGTCTTGAAGGACAACCTCCAGCAAGAATTCGGCATACGCACATAGCAGAACGAGTGCAATGCTCAATTCTGCGGTTGTTTGCCCGTCCAATCGACTGATAATCGTCACATACTGATCAGCAGAGACGCCAGGCCAAGTAACGCGCCTACCGTCCATGTCCCTGCAATTCGGGCATGGCTTTCGACACCCAAAAACGTACTACCTATCTTTGACGACGTATCGGCAAGCTCCGCACTGCCAATATGGTCGCACATGGAAGTTTTCCTCTTGCACTCGCAGCCTCCCTCATAGACATTTTGACTGCTACAATGAATCTTCTAGATTGGCACATGCTATCAGTCCACAATCCGGAGTATTCCTGCAAATTCCTCAACCCACTCTACGCACAACTCCCTCGTGCCCGATTCGTGGATGTTGCCACCGGCGAAGCCGATGGGGGCGAATCCGGCGAGGCGGATGGAGCAGATGCCGGCGCCGCTGTCTTCGAGGCCGATGACGTGGTGGCGGTCTTTGAAGTCGATGCCGAGTCCGACGCGGGCGCATTCGGCGTAGAGCCAGGGGTGGGGTTTGGGCGAGAGTTCGCCGAGGGTGCCGGGTTCACCGGGGCGGATGGCGAAGCCGGCCGTGATGATGCCGTCGTAGAATTCCTTGGGATCGCCGAGGCCGATGCTGCGGAAAGCGGAGACGATCTCCGGCCAGGCCTTCTGATACAGGCCGCTGGTAACGAGCCCAATCTTGATTCCACGATTGCGCAATTCGAGCAAGAAGTCCTTTAATCCCGGGGTCGGCGTGAAGGCCCCTTCCCTGCCCTCGCCTTCGAGAATAGCCTGCATCTCGCGGTTGGTGTGTTCAAAGTAGTAGTCCCGCGCCTGTTCGACAGTTTTGTCCGGGCAGTATTTCGAGATGCAGTACTGCAAGTGCTCGGAGACGCTGTGGCCGGAGACGTAGGGCAGGTCTTCGTCTTCCAGTTCGAAATTCGCGTCGCCGAGCAGGCTGGCGGTCGACATCTGAATGATCCAGATCCAGAACTCCTCGCTGCGCACGCTGGTCCCGTCGAGATCCATGAGCACGGCCTTGACCGGTTTCTCGATGGCGACGGGATGGACCGGATAATACGCGGGGTAGCCGAGCGCGGACTTCACGTAGGCGAGAGTGCGGTCTGCGTAGGCGATGAACTCGACTTTGCGGTCGCCGGTGGCGGTAATCGACACGACGCCGTCTTTGCCGGCGACGGCGCGGCTGTCGCTGCATCGTTCCAGCGAAACGAATCCGGACGCGGTCGAGATGGGGCCAATATCGGGGATGGTCACAAGCGTATCCACGGGTACTCCTTCCATTCGGTCATTCGCGGACGAAGAGTATAGCGCAGACCGGCGAAGAACATCCCCCGTCTTCAGGATGAAGGCGGGGACGCCTGCGGTACGTTACGCGTATTTCGCGAGTTCGCGTTCGAGGAGATGTTTGTAGGCTTGGTAGTTTTCGTCGGTGCAGGGGAGGCCTTCGTCGCCGTAGGGGTTGGCGCCGCCGCCTCGGTAGGCGAGTCCGACGGGGTAGCCTCCATCGGTGGCGAGGCGTTTCATGGTGATGCGCGCATAGGGGCAGGCGTGGAAGAGCCGGTTCACGGATTCCTGCGCTTCCAGTACGCCGTCACGATCGCCGTCGAGGAAGCGTTGGCGCAACACATTCAACACGCGCGGAAAAAGATTGCTGCCGACACCAATAACGCCGCGGGAACCGGCATAGAGCGTGGCGAAGAAGAGGCACTCCGTGCCGGTGATGAAATGAAAGTCTTTGCCCTGAATGGAACGGATGAGATCGAACATGTAGATTCCGTCGCGGGACGAGACTTTACAGCCGACGAGGTTCGGGATGCCGGCGAGCCGAGCGAGGACCTGCGGGGTCAGGTTGACGTTTGCGGGCATCCCCGGAGGCTGATAGATCACCACGGGCAAGGTGGTCTCCGCGCAGACGGATTCAAAATACTGCGGGTAGGCCTGGTCGATATCGAAGGGCCTCCCCACGGGCAGCAGGGCTTCCGGCAACACGTGCACGACCGCGGCTGCGTCCGAGTCTTCGGCATGGCGCTGAAAGGCGAGCGCCTGTTCCATGTAGACATCGGGATCGGGACGCGTGGGTACAGACCGATCGCCGTCCCATATGCCGGAGCAGTTCAGCAGCCACGGCGCGCGGCCGTCGAGGTGCGCGGCGCATATCTTCGAGACGCGGAAAACATCGTCGTAGGAGTAGGCGTACATCTGTCCCATGCCGGAGCGGATGAAGTACGCGCCGATCTCGCCGAGGCTCAGCATGTAGTCGAGGAGATTGCGCTGGCTGGTTTCGTCGAAGGCATCGTCGTCGTGGAACGCGGTGAGGACGGGTGCGATGGTAGTGTGAAGGAAGTCAGGGACGTTCACGAGAGAGTGGTCCTTCGATTGAAGTGAGACACATCACATGACAATCGTTTGCCATTCGGACGTATGTTACTGGATCTCGCCTCCCTACGCGAGGATTGGGTTTACCACGTTGCCGAAGACGTCGGTGAGGCGGAAGTCGCGGCCCTGGTAGCGGTAGGTCAGTTTTTTGTGATCGATGCCGAGGCAATGGAGCAGGGTCGCGTGGAAGTCGTGGACGTGGACCGGATTCTCCACGGCGTTGTAGCCGAGTTCGTCGGTGTTGCCGTAGGTGATGCCGGGTTGGATGCCGCCGCCGGCCATCCAGATGGAGAAACCGCGGATGTGATGGTCGCGGCCGTCGCCGTGGGCCATGGGGGTGCGGCCGAACTCGCCGCCCCAGACGACCAGCGTGTCTTCGAGCATGCCGCGCTGTTTCAGGTCCAGGACCAATGCGGTCGTGGCCTGAT
Source organism: Candidatus Hydrogenedentota bacterium (assembly GCA_023384315.1). GTDB lineage: Bacteria > Hydrogenedentota > Hydrogenedentia > Hydrogenedentales > SLHB01 > JAHDWY01. The sequence goes on from JAHDWY010000055.1 coordinate 11,393, forward strand.
CGACGAGCTTGGCGGTAGTCGCCGTACCAGCCTTGACGCCGCCGTGATGATCCCAGCCGCGATGGTAGAGCTGAATGAAGCGCACGCCGCGTTCGGCGAGCCGCCGCGCGAGGAGGCAGTTCGATGCGAAGGACCCGTCGCCGCCCTCGGTACCGTAGAGGTCGCGAATGTATTGCGGTTCGCTGGAAAAATCGACGAGTTCCGGAACACTTGCCTGCATCTTGAAGGCCATCTCGTACTGGCTGATGCGCGTGGCGATTTCGGGGTCGTCGACCGTATCCTGGCGCATGCGATTGAGTTCGCCGACGGCGTCCACAATATCGCGCTGCTGGTCGTTCGACACGCCGCCGGGCCGGCTCACGTAGAGCACAGGATCGCCCTTGGACTGAAACTGCACGCCCTGAAACTTGCTGGGCAGGAAGCCGCTGTGCCACTGGCGCGCGGCGATGGGCTGATTCTGGCCGCCGCCCGCGGAGGTGAGCACGACGTAACCCGGCAGGTTCTGCGTCTCGCTGCCGAGTCCGTAGAGCACCCAGGAGCCCATGCTGGGACGGCCGGAGATCGACGTGCCGGTGTTCATGAAGGTGTGGGCGGGATCGTGGTTGATCTGTTCCGTCTGCATCGAGCGGACGATGCAGATGTCATCGGCGATCTTCGCCATGTGGGGAAAAATTTCGCTGATCTGCTGTCCCGATTTTCCGCAGGTGTTGAAGTTGTGCTGCGGCCCGAAGCACTTCAGTTCTTTGCCCTGCAATTGGGCGATGGGCTGGCCTTGCGTGAAGGATTCTGGCATGGGCTGGCCGTGGAGTTCGCCGAGCTTGGGCTTGGGATCGAAGGTCTCCAGATGAGAAGGCCCACCTGCCATGCAGAGATGGATCACGCGCTTCGCCT
>JAHDWY010000056.1:0-1140 GCA_023384315.1 Candidatus Hydrogenedentota bacterium
AAACAGTCCCTTCGCGGTGATTTCGTTCCTCATCCCCTTTCGGGCGAAGCAGGCCTTCAAGAAGTACCTCTTCGGCGGCCACGACGAAGACACGTTTCCGACGCGGTACCGGGCCAATACGCCGCGCGCGTTGCGGGCGCAGATGCGGGATGCGGGCTTTGACATTGAGCGCTTCCAAATGCTCGCCGGCATGTGGGCCTTCTTCATTTTCAGCGCGCCGCTGGCCCACGTCGTGCGCGCCTGCGAACGCGCCCAACTCCGCGTTCCGGGACTGCGCACTTGCGCGACGCAAATGATGGGAATCTGGCGGAAACCTTATCCCGTGGAGTGTGCGTGACATGGATTGGACAGGATGCAAAGCGCTGGTCACCGGCGCGGGCGGATTCATCGGCAGCCACTTGTGCGAGCGGCTCCTGTCTCTCGGCGCCGAAGTGCGCGGAATCGTACACGGCAATATGCGGGGCAGCGTGGGATACCTCGGCAACCTTGACCCGAAGCACGCCCACAAGCTCGAGATCTGCGGAGGAAACCTGCGCGACGGCGCCTTTGTCCGCGAAGCGGCCGTGGGCGTGGATACGATCTTTCATCTTGGCGCAATTACGAGCGTCGCCTATTCCTACGCCAATCCCGAAGAAACCATGATTACCAACGTTTTTGGCACCTTGAACGTGTGTACCGCAGCCCGGCATGAACATGTCCGCCGCTTGGTGCATACCTCCTCAGCCGGAGTCTACGGTGCGTCGAAGGCGGGCGAACCCATATCCGAAACCCACCCGCTGGCCGCCCACAACCCGTATACGGCTTCGAAACTGGCGGCGGACTTCACGGTGGAGAGCTTCCACCTCTCCTACGATCTTCCGGTGACCACGTGCCGGATCTTCAATATCTATGGGCCTCGCATCGGCCGTTTTCTGGTGATACCGACCATCATCGTGCAACTGATGCGCGGCCGCGAACTTCGCCTGGGGGATTTGACGCCCACGCGGAACTTCACCTATGTCGATGATATCGTCACCGCCTTCATCCGCATGGCGGAAGAGGACGCCGTGGTGGGCGAGGTGGTAAACTTCGGATCCACACGGGCAATCACCATCGGTGAGTTGGCCCAATTGATCGCCGACTTAATGGGGAAAGACGTCT
>JAHDWY010000056.1:1150-12282 GCA_023384315.1 Candidatus Hydrogenedentota bacterium
TCGTGTCCGACACAAGCCGGCTGCGTCCGAAACAAAGCGAGATACAGCGCGTTCTCGCCGACAGCACAAAAGCCAAGACCTTGCTGGGCTGGGAGGCGGAAACGGATCTGGAGGAAGGTCTGCAGCGCACCATCGACTGGATCGCCTCAGGAGGGTACAGCGATGTACACGCCCAGCACTGATCGGCGACACGGAGCCGCGACGCCATGAGCGAACCGAGGTATCAGGGCGTAATACTTGCCGCCGGTCATGGCGCCCGTATGGGCCCCTTTGGGGCGGAACTTCCCAAGCCGATCGTGCCGATCTGCAACCGGCCGCTTTTGGCCTACCAACTGGACTACATGCGGCAGGCCGGGATCGAAGATGTCTTTGTCGTAATTGGGCATTTGGGATACCGGATTACCCAAGCTTTAGGCGACGGCTCCGCATTTGGCGTGCGGATCGAGTACGTCGAGCAACACCAGCGACTCGGCATTGCCCACGCGGTAGGACAGCTCGAATCGCGCGTCGATCGGCCCTTCCTCCTCATGCTCGGCGATATTTTCTTTGAGATCGACGACATTCAGCGTATGATAGAGGAGATGGAAGGCCACGGCGCTGCCGCCGTCCTCGCGGTGAAGGAAGAGACCGACGTTGACGCCGTGAAGCGGAATTTCTCCGTGATGCTTCACGAAAACGGCACGGTCAAGCGGGTGATCGAAAAGCCGCGCCATGTGGCGAACATGCTGAAGGGGTGTGGGCTGTATTTGTTTGATCTACCCATATTCGACGCCATTCGCCGCACTCCACGCACGGCCATGCGGGACGAATACGAGTTAACCGACTCGATTCAGATATTGATTGACTATGAGTACCCGGTGCGGGTCGCGCCGGTCGTGACTTGGGACATCAATCTCACGTACACTCACGACCTCATTAGCTGCTGCCTGCACCAGTTGCGAAAGCTGAATGTGTCATCCATTGTTGGGGAGGAATGCAACATCGTGGAAGGTGTTGACCTGCGAGACACCGTCGTGGGCGATCGCGTGACGATCCGCACCCCCGCCACACTCGAACGCTGTGTCGTTCTGTCCGGCGTCACGCTCGAAGATGGCCAACGTTACGCGGATACCGTCCTGGCCCTGCCTCACCGCAGAACCGGCGCGCCCGGGTTGATTCAGGAGAGCAGCCATGGCAACGCCTAGCGCCGGGCCACTTGGTGTTCGCCTAATCTGCCTGGCACTTCTGGCGGGGCTTGCACCGCTCGCACGGGGGGAAGAGGTCCGCTATCACGGTCTTCCCCTTGACGAGAGCCGGCGGCTGCTCATCGAGGAAACCTATGGCACATGTCGCGTTGGCTATATAGAACGTAGCCGAAGCGCCGGGCAAGACCTGGTCGACGTGGCGCCCCAAGCGCCCGGGGTGTCCCCGCGCGTGACCACCGAACCGACATTTCTAGTCATGGTGCGGGCATCGGTATTGAAATCGTCCGCGCCCAACTACCTCCAGAATCCGGGCGAGTGGTACCGGATTACCTTTGAGACCCTCGACTTGGACCCCGAATACGCTGGCAAGATGGAAGTGCCCGCATCGAAGGCACGGGACGCCGTCTACTACATTTTTCAGCAACTTGCCATGCAATCGTCAGGCATCAACCGTGAAGCGCTCGAAGCCGCGGCGCCTCTCGTCACGGAAATCTTCAAAGAAGCGCAGCGGCTCCCGGCGGAAATCTACACGAGCGTACTCGAAAGCCGCACGGGCGCCTACCGAATCACACCCAGAACCCGTCAGCGCCGTCAGATTGACCCGGCTCAGACCTTTGCGCCGGATCTCGACGTGAAACGCCCGGAACTGGGGGCGACGGTTCGGATGCGCGAGCGAGAAGAGCTTCCTGAAGATGCGGTTCGCCCGGGAGAGATCGCGGGACCCGAACCGGATCGGCGTATTGCGAGACCGCGGGTCCAGCCGACGAACGCCGATATCGAGGAAGGGGAGTATACAAGCGCAGGGGAATGAGTGCGGCGCCGCTCAGGCGAGCGCCGGTTTGGGATCAGGTAACGTGAAAACCGGTATGTCCGGACGTACAGCGGGATCGTTCTGATGGCGAAAGCCAAGCGGACGAGGAGGCCAATGGAGATGAATGCGAAAGGAATGAGAAACCACATGTGGGTCGTCTGCGCGGCGCTGACCCTGCTTTTAGCAGGCTGCGCGACCACCGAGAGCACCGTACTCCTCGATCCCCGCGGCGAGGACGAGGAGGTCACCCAGGAAGACATTGCCGAGTTGAGCGGCACCGAGACGGCCTACCTGACACAGGTCGGGGACAAGCTGAATATCGTCTTTGCCGTTCAGAACTACCGCGAAGGCGACGTGCCCTGGGACTACCGCATCGAAGTCGGGGACCAGATGGAAGTCCGTCTCACTGCGCCCATGGGCGATACGATGGACTACAAGATCGACGTGGGCGACCTCATCGGTATCAGCTTCCTGAACAACTGGCCGCTGAACTCGAATCGCACGGTCCGTCCGGACGGCTTTATCACGATGCCCGAAGTCGGGGACGTTAAGGCCGCCGGATTGACGGCCAATGAGTTGAACCAGAAACTCACGAGCCTCTACAGCAAGACCGGCATCATCGAAGGCGAGCCCCGCATTACCGTTAACGTCGACTTCGCCAACCCGGACCGGCTCGAAAACATGAGCCGCGACGTGGTGGTCCGCCCCGACGGCGCGATCCGTATCCCTGGCCTCAAGGATGACGTGTTGATCGCAGGGCTGACCGTTGACGAAGCCTCCAAGGCCATTCAGCAGCAGGCGGCCGCCGTGCTTCGCAACGAACCCGAAGTAGCCCTTGTCGTGTTCCCCTTTATCAACAACGCGCTGACCGGCATGAACGGCCTCTATACCGTGCGCCCGGACGGGCGGATCTCCGTCCCGAAACTGGGTGACGTCCAGGTGGCCGGGTACAGCGTCGAAGAGATTCGCAAGGATCTCAATGACATGGCGTCGGAAGTGATCTTCAACAAGGTTGAGACGTCGGTCGATCTGGCGAGCGCCACCGGGTCGCGCATCTACGTGGGCGGCGAAGTCGGGGTCAACGGCGTATACCCGCTTGACGGCGCGCCCACCGCGCTCCAGGCCATCATGATGGCCGCGGGCCCGAACAACAACTCGCGCCTGAACAGCGTGTTGGTTATCCGCCGCAATCCGAACGGCAAACCCTACGTGTTCAAGACGAACCTCGCCAAGGCGCTCCAGGGGCACATGGAAAATGATATTCCGCTCCGCGCTTTCGACGTGGTTTATGTGCCGAAGAAAATCATTTCCAAGGCCAATCTCTTCGTCGAACAGTACATCGAGGAGATCGTTCCCTTCGACAACAGCCTGGGCGTGACGGGCACGTACTACATGAACGAGCAGAGGATCAACTCCAAGGGCAAGTCGAAGAGCTTCAACTCCGGGGTTACTCTGCTTCCGTCGAGCGGCGTGAACATCCCCATCGGTGGCGTGATCAACCCGTAACCCCAGTGGTTTGAGTGATATGAAGATACAAAGCAAAAACACAGCCGGAAGGGCCGGGAAGCGGATGCGCTGCGACGGCGAATCGCTGCGGGAGAGAGGACACTAAAATGGACCAACAACGGCAACTTTTCCTTCGAGATATCTTGACCGTTTTGTTCAAGCGGAAGGTACTGATCGTACTCTTCATTGTGCTGGTCTTGGCGGGGGTCTTCGTTGGCAACATGGTATGGCCTCCGACCTACGAATCCTCCGCGAAGATCCAGTTGCTGCGCGGACGCGAAACGCTGCAACCAACCACACCGTTGACGGACTCCGTGTCGACGCCTCTTATTTCCATGACCAAGGAGGACGTCAACTCGGAAATCCAGATGATCCTGAGCGACGACGTTCTCAGTGCTGTGGCCGCGCGCGAAGCGGTCGAGGCGCAACCCGGCCCGGTGGGCCAGCTACGCAACACGGTCGTCAATGTCCTGACCATGTCTTCGGAAGAGGACGCCCAGAATCGCCAGGTGGACGTGTTGCGCGGCGCGATCTCGGTCCGCCAGGTCAAAGATTCGTACACCATGGAGTTGTTTTGCCGGTGGCCTAATCCGGAAGGGGCACAGGCGATCCTCACCGCCGTGATCGAGGAGTACAAGTTGAAGCATAACGAGGTATTCTCTACGCCAGCCGAAGCGGACGAGGTATTCTCGAGCAAGACGGAGGAGATCCGCGGTGAGTGGACCGCCGCACAGCAGGCTCTACAGCAATTCCGCGAAACCAACAATGTTTACGGCCTCGAAGAGGAGCGCGACCTCCTGCTCGAGCAATACACGATCGCCAAAAAGCTCGCTCTCGAACTCGAGCAACTGGAGTCTCTCGCGGAGGGCGCCGATGCGGATGCCTCGGCCGACGACACCATCATGTCCGCCCTGGCGCGCGAGACGCAAAGTACCGTCATTACCGAGCTTCGTCTGCGTCTCCTCGAACTCATGCTGCGGCGAAATGAAATCGTGCAGTCCAAGGGCCCCAACCACCCTGAAACCATCAGCATCAACAATCAGGTCAAGCAGGCGCTCGATCGCCTGAACAACGCCATCGACATTTCGGCCCAGTCCACGAACGAGCAGATCCGGCAGTTGGAAGAGCGGCTCCGGCACCTGAACAACGTCATCGACGAACACGATGCGCTCGTGGAAGAAGCAAAGATTAAACAGGACGCCTACGTGTTCTTCGCCGAACGCGTTCAGGAAGCGCGCGTCAACACGGTGTTGTCGGACGCGGGAATCAACAATATCGTGGTCGTATCCGATCCCAGCCTGCCGAATTCGCCCATTCGTCCGCGCAAGCTGTTCAACCTCATCCTGGGGCTTATCGCGGGCGTCGTGGGAGGAATCGCGCTCGCATTCTTCTTCGACTATCTGGACCATGGGCTCAAAACGCCGGAGGACTTGGAACACTATCTGGGCGTTCCTCCCCTGGCTTCCTTCCTGCGGGGGTCCGGCGAAAAGCTCGACCCGAAGGAGGCACAGCGGCTCAGCGCCATACTCGATGCGGCCCACAGCGAAAACGCCCTGCAAATTGTCCAGGTGGTAAGTTCCGTGCCCGGCGAAGGCGCCAATCGCGTCGCGAAGGCACTGGCCGACGCTACCGCCGACGACCCTGCCGGGCCGACTCTCCTTGTTGATGTGTCCGGAGACGGCATTCGGGAAGCGCCCAGTGGCCGCGGCCTCATCGACCTCGTCATGGACGGCGGTTCCGTGGAAGATTGCGTGACCACCTCCGGCCAGCTCTATCTGATGGGCCGGGGCGCCCAGCGCGATATCCCGACGTACATCTGGAAGTCCGAGCGCATGCAGTCCCTGCTCAGCGAGCTTAAGGGCCGGTTCACCCGGATTGTCTTCCTCATGCCGCCGGTGCTCCAATCGGGGGATGCCGTGAACCTCGCGCGCCACTCCGACGGGATCGTCATGGTCGTCAAGTTCGACAGCACCCGCCGCGAAGTGGTCATGCGCGCCATGGAGCAGCTCGCCGACGGTAAAGGCCGCGTCCTGGGCGCCGTCCTGACCGACCGGAAGCAGATCATCCCGAGCGCAGTGTATAAGCGCATTTAGTTAAAAACGTAGGAAGTAAGGAAGGCCGGATCTCCTCGATGGGGAAATCCGGCCTCTTTTTTCTCTTCTCTTCGATCACGCGCTATACTGAACGGTATGCTGCAACCCACGTATCCCTACTATTTGGCAAACCAGCCGGAATCGCCCAATCACGATCTTGAGGTTCGGGACAAATACTCAGGCCAGCTCGCGGCTCGCGTGGCTGTCGCGAACCCGGACGCCATCGAGCGGGCCATCGCCGCGGCGGCTGCTGCCGCCGAGCCGATGCGCGAGCTGGCCGCATATGAACGGCGCGATGTCCTGACGCACTGTGTCCGCCGGTTCGAGGAGCGGCGCGAGGAACTCGCCCATGCGCTCTGCGTCGAGGCGGGAAAACCCATTAAAGACAGCCGCGGCGAGGTCGCCCGGCTGATCGATACGTTTCGCACCGCCGCCGAAGAATCGGTCCGCATTCTGGGCGAGGTATTGCCGCTGGACATCTCGCCGCGCGCACGGAACTACTCCGGCATGTGGAAGCGCGTACCCATCGGGCCGTGCTCGTTCATTTCGCCGTTCAACTTTCCGCTCAATCTTGCGGCCCACAAGATCGCGCCGGCCCTGGCGGTCGGGTGTCCATTCGTATTGAAACCCTCGAGCCGCACCCCCATCGGCGCGTTGCTGATTGGTGAAGTCCTGGCCGAAACGGAGTTGCCTGCGGGCGCGTTCTCGATCCTCCCCTGCCCGCGCGACGGGGCTGACCTGTTCACTACGGACGATCGGCTGAAGCTCCTCAGTTTTTCCGGTTCTCCCGACGTGGGCTGGGATCTGAAAGCCCGCGCGGGACGGAAGAAGGTCATCCTTGAACTGGGCGGCAACGCGGCGTGCATCATTGATGAAGATGCCGACCTCGACGATGCTGTCGAACGCATCATCATCGGGACCTTCTATCAATCCGGTCAGAGTTGCATCAGCGTGCAGCGCATCCTCGTCCACGAAGCCGTGTACGACGGATTCAAAACGCGGCTCGTTGAAGCGGCCAAACGTCTCAAGGTGGGTAATCCCCATGACGAAGATACCTTCATCGGTCCCGTAATCGACGAAAAGGCTGCGTCCCGCATCGTGGACTGGATTCAGTCCGCCGTATCCAAGGGGGCGAAGGTTCTCTGCGGCGGCGGCCGCGAGGGGCTCATGGTGCAACCGACACTTCTCGAAAACGTTCCCCGCGATGAGCCCGTGTCGTGCCAGGAAGTGTTCGGCCCGGTCGCCGTACTGTCGCGATTCAGCGACTTTGAAGCGGCGCTGGCCGAAACCAACGACAGCGAGTACGGTCTCCAGGCCGGCGTGTTTACCCGGGACATCTACAAAGCCCACCGCGCCTGGAACGTCCTCGACGTCGGCGGCGTGATGATCGGCGACGTGCCCTCGTGGCGCGTCGACCACATGCCCTATGGCGGGGTCAAAGCCAGCGGTCTGGGGCGCGAAGGCCTCCGTTTCTCCATGGAAGAGATGACGGAGATCCGCCTGATGGTCCTTCGCCAACCGTGACCCGGTACCGCTCAGGGAACAATTAGACGCGCCCAATCGTTCCACAACGGGGTATCGTTGGAGTGATCGTAAATCATGGCATTTCTGGTATTTAGTTGCAGTTTGAATCCGGGCAGCCGGAGCCGGATCCTGGCGCATGGCGCCCTGAACCGTCTTGAGTCCCTCGGTGTCGATGCCGAGTTTATCGATCTGCAGACCTTGGCGCTCCCTTTTTGCGATGGCCGGTCCTGCTACCAGCACCCGGATGTAATCGACTTGAAACGGCGCGTCGCGGAATGCGAAGGGGCCATCATTGCGGTGCCCGTCTATAATTTCGACGTCAATTCCGCCGCCAAGAATCTGATCGAACTCACCGGCGACGCATGGAAAGAGAAGGTCGTCGCTTTCCTCTGCGCCGCCGGCGGCCAGACCAGTTTTATGTCCATCATGGGGCTTGCCAACAGCATGATGCTCGATTTCCGCAGCGTCGTCGTGCCGCGCTTCGTCTATGCCAACGAGGACGACGTCATGGGCGAGCAAATCGTCGACGCCCGAACCCGGGAACGCCTGGAAGAGGTCGTCACGACGCTGGTCCGGTTTGCCCGGGCGCTGAGTCCACTTCCTCAGGATTCGTCGCCTTAGGCGGTCTATCCCAGTACAACGACGACAAGGAATCTCCTTCTTTCTCGGCGTCCGCTTTCAGTTTGCGCAACGACCGCAGGACAGCCCGGTATGCCGAACTGGCATTGGTTCCCGTGAGCCGTCCGATTTCCCGGTAGGTGTGCCCCTCGAAAAAGTAGAGTTCCGTGCAGCGCCGTTCCCGGGGTGTCAAACGCTTCTTCATTCTGCGCCGCACCCAGGCCAGCAACAGCGCCTTCCGCCTACCCCATTCGAGCCCGGCCTGGACTTCTTCCGGCGTCTCATACCAGGCGCCCTGCTCGTAGTCGAACAGATGCAGCGCCTCTGGTCCCATGTACACGGCATTGCGGCCGGCGCGCGTGTTATCCCGCATCGTTGAAATCCTCCCTGGTGTTTGGAGCGCATCGCTCCCGTCGGCTTCTCAGCCCAAGGTAGGTGCAAGAGGCGGAAATACTCCTTCGCGGAACCTGCGTAATTCGGGTGATTTGGAGGGAAGCCCACGAATTGAATAGCATCAGAAGGGCGCAGGGAAGGCATCGGGGCAACGCCAAGCACATTCAAGGGATTGGCTATACCAAGTGGAGCCGGGTGGACACCGGGTCAGTCCAGCATCTGATCGAAGACCTTACCCACGGCGATTCGTCCGCCGTCCTTCGCGTTGGAAAGGGTCAGCAGCGTATGGTGGCTGGCGTTCAACGCTTGGGCGATCCTGGCAAGCCGGTCCGTGTCGACTTCGCCGTTGTGCTCAAGGGCGGAGTCGATCTCGCTCGCCAGGTACTTGAGCACCGTGCTCAATTCCTGGAGCACGAAAAACGCGTCCTCGCGCTCTTCGCCATATATTCCCCCGTAGAACATCTAACGCTTCCTTCAGTCCCAATCAGAGTAAACCCAATTAATCCACTGGACGTGAGCCCGGATAATCCGCAAAATGCAAATTTCGCGCCAACGTTCGGTGATTTATCGTAACGCATCACTAATGAGATACTTACAGTTACCCCTCCCAAGAGGGGCGTCCTATGCGAGACCATCCTGTGGATTCGATTTGCTCTCTTGTGACAAATTCTGCTTCTCGCGTGGAATAACTTGATCGTCTGTCCACGGACACCGCTATTGCTTTTGTCCTGGCCGTACGCATAGATTAGTGCTCCACGAAAGGAGCTCGAAATGGGTATCAAGGAACGGGTCCAGGAAGAAATCAAGTTTGCCATGAAAAACAGGGACCAAGTGCGGCTCGAATGCCTGCGTATGGTCAAGGCAGCCTTGCTGTTAAAGGAAAAGGAGTCGTCCTCTGGACTCACCGAGGAATCCGCCCTCGCGGCGGTCCGTGGGGAGGTCAAGAAGCGGCAGCAATCGCTTGAGATTTTCCGTGAATTGGGCAAACAGAACGAGGCGGAGGCGACGGAGGCGGAGATTGAAGTGATCACGGAGTTCCTGCCGACCCAGTTGACCGCCGATCAAATCGAGGCGCGCGTGCGCGCGTATCTTGCCGAGCATCCCGAAATGAACCATGCGGGCAAACTGACCGGGGCTATGAAGAAGGAACTCGGAGAGCAAGCCGACGGAAAACTCCTGAACGAAGTCTGCCGGAAAGTCGTCGAAGGCTGAACGTATGCCCATTGACCAAGGGAGATCGAGAATGTTCCGAAAACTGGAAGACTTCTATTCGAGCTGGAAGCACGAGCACGAATCGACCGTCAAACGCTTGGAGCGGTTAACTGACGCTTCGCTCTCACAGTCCGTCACCAACGACGGACGCTCGCTCGGGTTTATCGCCTGGCACCTCGTGCAAACCCTGGGAGAAATGCCGGCCCGCACGGGTCTTACAGTTGATGCCCCGGCCGAGGATGCGCCGGTTCCGGCATCCGCGTCGGAGATCGTGTCGGCGTTTATCACGGCCTCGGACAGTCTTGTCGGGCAATTGCGTGCCAACTGGACTGACGAGACGCTCCTCCAAGAGGACGACATGTACGGGGAACAATGGACCCGCGGCGTCACCCTTCTCTGCCTGGAACTGCATCACGCGCACCATCGCGGTCAGATGACGGTGCTCATGCGCCAGGCCGGACTCCAACCGAACGGTGTGTACGGTCCCGCGAAAGAGGAGTGGTCCGCCTTCGGCATGCCGCCGATGCCCTGAAGATTAAATTCGAAATTCGAATCTCGAAATCCGAAACAAATCCGAAATTCAAAGTATCGTCTTGAGGTCCGGATATATGTGCCAGTAGAGACAATCGCTCGGGTTTCGAGACGAAATGATCTGTGAATATCACTCCGTCTCATTCACAGTCCGTTTCGAGTTTCGGTCATTCGAATTTGTTTCGGATTTCGAGATTCGAATTTCCCCTCCTATTCCGCAGGAACCAAGAGCAGGTAGTCCAGCCCAAACATGTGCCCCGGGATTGCCTCGGGGTTGGCGCCGACAATTTCCACGGTGAAGGTGTTTGCGCCCGCCTTCAGTTCAAACGTGCCGAGTGAATCTTCTGGCGTGGCGATTACGCCGTTGTTGAAGAAGTCCGTTGCCGGGTTCACTTCTTCGCCGTTGATGAGCAGGCGCATGATGCCGTAGTCGACGGCTTTCGTGAAGACGGCGCGCACGTCGTAGCGCCCTGCCTTCTCCACAGGGAATTCCACGGTTAGACGGTCGCCGGGTTTGCCGTCGCGCCACCACAACTGCTGCTCGCGGCTCCATTCCCACGCGTCGCTGGACTGAACGACCGCATTTCCACCGGTGCGCTCGGCGACGTTCAGACTCTCGCCTTCCAGCGCGCCTTCGACGACCTTGGGTGCGGGCGGTGGCGGTGGCGTGACGATCTTCAAGGCCGCGGTGTCGATCGGCGGACCGGCGTGGGTCGTGCCCGGCATCGCGTACCAGTACGAAGTGGCGGCCATGGCGATCTCGCACTCTTCCCAGTGCCATACCTCCATGTCGAATTTGAACGCCTTCGTGAACGGAATATTGTCGATAATGTGGAAGCGGCTCACGCAGGTTTGCCCGTGGTTGGCAGGGCCGTCGCAGCGCGGTTGGTTGTGGTACGCATGAGTAAAGGGAACGTTGCTGCACCACGCGTACCCGTAGTAGTCCTCCGTGCCCGTCCCGAAGTGACTGGGGAAATCCTCATTGTCCACGTAAATCTTCTCGTCGCCTTCGCCCCACCAGGCCTTCACCGGATTCGTGATGTGCAGCATGTCGCCGACGAAGCGGCCTTTCCCGTCGATATCCACATACGTCCAGTCCTGCCGGGGCTGCGTCACAACTGGGTACTCGCTTCGCCAGGTCGCATGGAAATACATGGACGCGTCCGTCCACTCGTAGGAGCCCAGCACGTAGGTTCCGGAAATTGAGAGGGGCGCATCGGTGGTGTTGGTGAAGCGGAGTTCCGCGCCGTGCCCTACGAC
>JAHDWY010000877.1:0-1382 GCA_023384315.1 Candidatus Hydrogenedentota bacterium
GGGCGCCCACGCGATCCCGACAGTTGACGCGCCCAGCTTGAGGCGTTGCGCGTTGGCCTGGGCTGGTTGCAAAGTGATCGAAACGCCACCGGACATCGTTTCGACCTGGCCATCGACAAACTTCACGGCGCCCGCGCGGTCAATGTCCATCTCCGAGTACCCGGAATCCGGAGCGGACGCGTCGCCCTCGCCGCCGCCGATCCCGATGCCCGTGGCGCGCAGATTGACCATCTCCGAATCGCCGGAATCGAGGTCGTATACGATCTCATCCGCTTCAAACGACGTAATCTGCTCCGACGTCCCGCTGACGTTACCGGTAAAGGTGAGTACGCCGCCGTTCAGATCCAACACGGCGCGCGCGGATCGGATGTCGCCCTGCGGGCTGTCCACGCGCACGCTTTCGTTCAGATTGATGATCGTCGGCGAATCGCCTTGCTTAGACCAGGCAAAGGCGATCTCCAGCGCCTCGAGCCGCATGGGCCGGACGGATTCGTCTGCGCCGCGCAGTACGATTTCCACACCACCCGAGATCCGCGTCAACCGCGAATTCTCAAACTCGACCAGCGGCGCGGCTTTGTCGATATCGATATAGGAGTACTGGGTCGAACCCGTCTGCGCCGCGGCGAGGGATGCGCAGAACAGAAGTGTTGCGACTACGAGAACGCGCCCGGTCATGATGCCGCCCCTCCCTGCTGCAGGCTTACCGTCCCCGTGACGCCGTTCAGTTGGAGCTTCTTCGAATCCGAATGGAATTCCATACCCTGTGCGGATAGCCGGGTCTCACCGTCGGTCAGCGTGAGCGGGTTTTCCGAGGTGGCGAGACTCTCGGCGTTGCTCCAAGTCATATCCTGCAACTCGACGTGTTGTTGGCCGAAGTCCACGGTAACGCCGTCGCGCAACGACGCGGTATCCGCGTTCTCGTTGAACTCGGCGCTGCCCGCTTCAAAGGTCGTTTGTTCGCCGTCATCGCCGTAGATGATGGCCGTGGCCGGCGTCAGCGCCCACAGGCCGTCTTCGAGCAGCGAACACTGGGGCGACGAAATCTCAAAGCTCGCCTCGCGCGATTCGCCCCCTTCCAGATCGGGTTCAAACAGACGCAGGGTCATGCTCCCCGTCATATTGACTTGCGCGTTATCCGGGGTTGCGGCGGCCGAATCACCAGTCGTCTGGGTTGCCGTCTCGGAAGGCGCATCGTCCTTCGAAGTCTCCAAAGCCGGTATGGTGCACCCGGCGGCCAGCGCCAGGGCAAGCGCCCATGGTATTAGATGCATCGTCTTCATGCCTGCACCTTTTCGTTCTTGCGGTAGACCGCCTTCAATCCTTTCAGGGTCAGCAGCGGATCGACGTGGTCGATCTTGGTACTGATCTTCGCGATGAGCCCT
>JAHDWY010000877.1:1392-1637 GCA_023384315.1 Candidatus Hydrogenedentota bacterium
TGCAAAACCGCCCGTGGCAACCACGGTCGGGGTCGCTTCCATCTCCGCGGAAATACGGCCGATCAATCCATCTACAAGATCGGTGTACCCGTAGGTCAATCCCGCGCGAATGTGGGAAATGGTGTCTTTACCAATGACGTTCTCCGGCCGCGCAATCTCCACACGCGGCAGCTTCGCGCATTTCTCGAACAAAGCATCGGCGGAAATCTGCAAGCCCGGCACGATGACGCCTCCCCGGTACTCGC
>JAHDWY010000878.1 GCA_023384315.1 Candidatus Hydrogenedentota bacterium
AGACCGCCCACGTCGGCAAATGGCACTTGGGCGACGCCGAGCACTATCCGGAAACGCAGGGGTTCGATGCGAACATCGGCGGCACGCTCTGGGGCGCGCCTTTCACGTACTGGTATCCCTACCACGGCGAACGGGTCACCGGCAATGGGACGCGCGAGCATCGGTACGTGCCAGGCCTCCCCTTTGGCAAGCGGGGCGAGTATCTTACCGATCGATTGACCGATGAAGCCCTTGATCTGTTGGACCGCATGCACGGCTCCCCCTTCTTTCTGCACATGTCGTACCACAGTCCCCACACGCCCATCGAAGGCAAGCCGGAGTTGGTTGCGTACTACGAAAAGAAGATAAAGGAGGGCATGAATCACACGAACGCCCGCTACGCGGCCATGGTCCACTCCCTGGATCAAAATATCGGCCGTCTGCTGGCGAGGCTGGAGGAACTGGGCGTGGCCGACAACACCTTGGTTCTCTTCTTCTCCGACAACGGCGGATTCGACCAGGTCCGCGACAAGGAGCAGGTCACGAGCAACGAACCGCTGCGCTCCGGCAAAGGCTCGCTCTACGAAGGGGGGCTCCGTGTCCCCGCCATCATCCGGTGGCCGGGTGTGTCTCAGGTGGGCAGGGTATGCGAAGAACCGATTACTTCGACAGACTTCTATCCGACGGTGATCGACGCCCTCGGATTGGACGGAGACGACGTCAACTGTGGCGAACTGGACGGCGTCAGCTTGCGCCCAGTACTGCAAGACCCCGCAGCATCGCTCAAACGCGAATCGCTCTACTTTCACTACCCCCATTATTACTTCACGACCACCCCCGCCACCGCGATTCGCCATGGCGATTGGAAGCTCATTGAGTATTACGAAGACGGCCGGCTTGAACTCTATAATCTGCGCTACGACCAGTCGGAGGGGGAGGATCTGGCAACCGGCAGGCCGGAAATCGTCAAGGACCTGCACGAGCGGCTAAGCCGATGGCGCAAAGAGGTCAACGCGCAACTTCCTGAGGTCAACGCCTAGGCAGGCTGGGACGCGCATCACAGAGAGAACGAGACATCAATCAGTCAGGGCTCGTAATCACGGGTTGCGCCGCCCCGCCGCTCCAGGCTTCGTGAATCGTATTGAATTCCTTTTCGATACTCGATAGCACTTCGATCAGTTGCGGGTCAAAATGCGTGCCGGCGTCGTTGACCATGATCCCCATGCTCTTCTCGTGGGAAAACCCTTC
Source organism: Candidatus Hydrogenedentota bacterium (assembly GCA_023384315.1). Lineage (GTDB taxonomy): Bacteria > Hydrogenedentota > Hydrogenedentia > Hydrogenedentales > SLHB01 > JAHDWY01. The sequence goes on from JAHDWY010000878.1 coordinate 1,228, forward strand.
CTTGTAACACCGCTTGGACCGCAATGCGTCGTACACATCCGCAATCGCCATGATACGTCCCGGCAGCGGAATGGCCTCGGCCTTCAATCCCAACGGATACCCCATGCCATTCCACTTCTCGTGGTGCGAAGACGCTATGGCGATTCCCATGGCGAGGAACGCGTTGTCCGGATACTGCGCGCTGACACGCCGGAGTGTTTCAGCGCCAAATTCCGCGTGCCGCTTCATCGTCTCGAACTCTTCATCCGTGAGTTTGCCCGGCTTCCGCAGTATGGCGTCGGAAATCGCGACCTTGCCGATATCGTGCAACGGCGCCGCCTGGTAGATCGTCTCGACGTAACTTGCATCGACTTCCTCAGGATATAACTTTCGCTTCAGCAAATGGGAGGCGAGGATCTTGCAGTACTCAC